>NZ_JBPGXU010000017.1:0-53309 GCF_056755675.1 Luteibacter sp. KNZ12-1A
TTTTATTTCTTTCCTGTGGGGGGGGGGGGGGGGGGTGGTGGTGGGGTAGACTTTCCTTTCTATTATGGGTGATTCGGTTTTGCAAAATGGCGGGCGCGCGTCGTTCGCGCCGCGAGCGATGGTGAACGTGACCACGGCGCTCCATGGAACTCATCCGCAACTTCTCCATCATTGCCCACATCGACCACGGCAAGTCGACCCTGGCCGACCGCATCATCCAGTTGTGCGGCGGGTTGTCCGAGCGCGAAATGGAAGCGCAGGTGCTCGACAACAATCCCATCGAGCGCGAGCGTGGCATTACCATCAAGGCCCAGTCGGTGTCGCTGCCGTACAAGGCGCGCGACGGCAAGATCTATCAGCTGAACTTCATCGATACCCCGGGGCACGTCGACTTCTCGTACGAGGTCAGCCGCTCGTTGTCCGCGTGCGAAGGCGCGCTGCTGGTCGTCGATGCCGCACAAGGCGTCGAGGCGCAGTCCGTCGCCAACTGCTACACGGCGATCGAGCAGGGCCTGGAAGTGATCCCGGTCCTCAACAAGATCGACCTGCCCACGGCGGACATCGAGAAGGCCAAGGCCGAGATCGAGGCCGTCATCGGCCTGGATGCCAGCGACGCGATTCCCGTCAGCGCGAAGACCGGCCAGAACGTGGTCGAGGTGCTGGAAGCCATCATCCAGCGCATTCCCGCACCGAAGCCGGGCGATACGGACAAGCTGCAGGCGCTGATCATCGACTCCTGGTTCGACAACTACCTCGGCGTCGTCTCGCTGGTCCGCGTCATGCAGGGCGAGATCCGCCCCGGTGACAAGATCCTGGTCATGTCCACCGGCCGTACGCATCTCGTCGACGATGTCGGCGTGTTCACCCCGAAGCGGAAAAAGCTCGAACGGCTCGCGGCCGGCGAGGTCGGCTGGATCAACGCCTCGATCAAGGACGTCCACGGCGCGCCGGTGGGCGATACGCTCACCCACGCGGGCAAGCCGGCGGCGGCTCCGCTGCCGGGCTTCCAGACCATGAAGCCGCGCGTGTTCGCCGGTCTCTTCCCGGTGTCGGCCGACGATTACCCCGCGCTGCGCGAGGCGCTGGACAAACTGCGCCTCAACGACGCCGCCATGTTCTTCGAGCCTGAAAGCTCCGAGGCGATGGGCTTCGGTTTCCGTTGCGGCTTCCTCGGCATGCTGCACATGGAAATCGTGCAGGAGCGCCTGGAGCGCGAGTACGACCTCGATCTCATCACCACCGCGCCGACGGTGGTCTACGAGGTGCTGAAGACCGACGGCACCGTGCTCGCCATGGACAACCCGGCGAAGCTTCCGCCACCGCAGCAGATCACCGAGATTCGCGAACCGATCATCGTCGCGACCATCCTCACGCCGGGCGACTATGTCGGCAACGTGATCAAGCTGTGCGAAGAGAAGCGCGGCGTGCAGCGGACCATCCAGTACCTGGCCACCCAGGTGCAGGTCACCTATGAATTGCCCCTGGCCGAGGTCGTCCTCGACTTCTTCGATCGCCTGAAATCCGTTTCGCGCGGTTATGCGTCCATGGACTATCACCTGGAACGCTTCGACGCGGGCCCGTTCGTGCGGGTGGACATCCTGATCAATGGCGATCGCGTGGATGCACTGAGCCTGATCGTGCATCGCTCGCACGCCGACCGCCGTGGCCGGGAACTTGTGGAGCGGATGAAGGATCTGATCCCGCGCCAGCAGTTCGACGTGGCCATCCAGGCGGCGATCGGCGCTGCCGTCATCGCCCGGTCCACGGTGAAGGCGCTACGCAAGAACGTCCTCGCCAAGTGCTATGGCGGCGACGTATCGCGCAAGAAGAAGCTGCTTGAGAAACAAAAGGAAGGCAAGAAGCGCATGAAGCAGGTCGGCAGCGTGGAGATCCCACAGGAAGCGTTCCTGGCCGTGCTCAAGGTGGACAAGTGAGCGCCGCCGTCGCGGCATGACCTTTCACCTATGGAACCCCGGCGCCGGATGCGCCGGAATGGGCCTCACGGCCCCTCGACACGACTGATGGAGTTGGCATGGCGGCATTCGATTTTTCGGCGATCCTACTCGGCCTCACGGTCCTCTTCGGAGTGATCTGGCTGTTCGATCGCCTGTTCCTTGTGAAGGCGCGTCGCGCCCGGGCGGAGGCCGCCGGTACGGAGCAACCGGAACCCTGGCCGGTCGACTGGGCCCGCTCGTTGTTCCCGGTGATCCTGGTGGTGCTCATCCTGCGTTCGTTCGTGGCCGAGCCCTTCCGTATCCCTTCCGGCTCGATGATGCCGACGCTCGACGTCGGCGACTTCATCCTGGTCAACAAGTTCGCCTATGGCCTGCGCATGCCGGCCTTCAACAACAAGCTGGTCGAGAACGGCGAACCCCGCCGTGGCGACGTCGTGGTCTTCCGCTTCCCCGGCTACGTGTGCAAGGACGAAAACGGCAAGACCGTCCGTAGCGGCGACATCTCCTGCCAGGACCCGCATGCCCCGGTGGCCAGCGAGAACTGGATCAAGCGGGTGATCGGCCTGCCGGGCGACCGCATCGAAACCCGTGGCAGCGAGCTGTACATCAATGGCGAACGCGTGGGGGCGGACGAGATCGGCCCGTTCAAGGGCAGCATGAACCGTCCCGAGGACCGCCTGCTGATGACCTACGGGTCGAAGCTCTACACGGAGCACCTGGGCAGCATCAACCATACGATCGCGCTGACCCCGGCGTTCAACATGCCCCAGGACATCCCCAACGCCGCCGTCCCGTCCGAGGTGCCCAAGGGCTGCTATATCGTCATGGGCGACAACCGCATGAACAGCACCGACAGCCGCTGGTGGGGCTGCATGCCCGAGCAGAACCTGGTCGGCAAGGCGTTCTTCGTCTGGCTCGCCTGGCGCGGCCCGGGCAACGGTTGGATCGATTTTTCCAAGATGGGCAAGGTCATCCATTGACCGAACGGAGGCCTCCGTCACGCCGGCGGGCGTTGCGGATGGCGCCGGACGAGGTAATCTCCGCTGCGGGGCGCGTATCGCGCCCCGCACGCATTCACCGTCTTGAACAGGGGAGCCGCCGCGGCGGCGGGACACGATCATGAAATCCAGGCAATCGGGTATTACTCTCATCGGCTTCGTCATCGTGCTGCTCGTGCTGGGCTTCTTCGCCTTCATGGCCATGAAGCTCGTGCCGGCCTACATCGAGTTCTTCGGCGTGAAGAAGGCGATGAGCCAGCTGGCGACGAGCGGCAACACGCAGGATCTCGACAGCATCCGCCGCGACCTGATCTTCAAGATGGGCTTCCAGTACGTCGACGACGCGACGATCCAGCCCAAGGACATCACGCTCGACCGTAGCGGCAACGGCGCCACGCTGAACGTGAACTACGAGAAGCAAATCCATTTCATCTACAACATCGACTTCCTCCTGCACTTCGACAACGCCGTGCAGTTGAGGAATCCGTCCATGTAACGAGCGATCGTGCAGTTTCCCCATTCCTTCCGTAACCCCGACCTCGCGGCCCTCGCGCTGACCCATCGAAGCGCCGGCCGGCCGAACAACGAGCGCCTGGAATTCCTCGGTGACGCCCTGCTGGGCGTCACGGTGGCCGAATTGCTCTTCGAGGCCCACCCTAACGCGAGTGAAGGCGAACTCTCGCGGTTGCGCGCGCAGCTGGTCAACGGCCAGGCCCTGGCGGTGATCGCGCGTGAACTCGAACTGGGGGATATCCTCAAGCTGGGGCCGGGCGAGCTCAAGAGCGGCGGCTACCGGCGGGATTCGATCCTGGCCGACGCCTTCGAAGCCCTGGTGGCGGCTGTCTACCTCGACGATGGATACGATGCCTGCCGTCAGGTCGTACGCAGGCTGTTCATGCCCCGCGTGGCGGAAATCAAACGTTCCAGCAAGGACGCGAAGACGCGCCTGCAGGAGTGGTTGCAGGGCAGGGGCCTGGCGCTGCCCGTTTACGAACTCACCGACAGCTACGGCGAAGACCATGCCAAGATCTTCGATGTCAGCTGTTCCATCGACGAACCCGAGCCCATCCGCGTCGAAGGACACGGTGGCAGCCGGCGCGCCGCCGAGCAGGACGCCGCTGAAGCGGTGCTTCGCCGTCTGCTGGAAACCAAGATATGAATGACATCGACATCACTGAACACGACTCCGTCGTCGACGACGACTTCCGCTGCGGTTACGTGGCCCTCGTCGGCCGTCCCAACGTCGGCAAGTCGACGCTGCTCAACGCCCTGATCGGCGTGCGCCTGAGCATCGTCAGCCACCGTCCGCAGACCACGCGCCATCGCATCCTCGGTATCGCCAGCAAACCCCAGGGGCAGATCCTCTACGTGGACACCCCGGGCTTGCACCGTGGCGGCAAGCGGGCGATGAACCGCAGCCTCAATCGCGCCGCGCGCGCGGCGATCACCGAGGTCGACCTGGCCGTGCAGGTGATCGAGGCAGGCCGCTGGACCGACGAGGACGCGACGATGTACGCGGCGCTCGCCGAACAAAAGGACATGCCGAAGCTGCTGGCGATCAACAAGGTCGACCTGCAGAAGGACAAGACGGTCATGTTGCCCTTCGTCGCCGACCTGATGCAGAAGCATCCGTTCGACGACGTCTATTACGTCAGCGCGTTGAAGTCCAAGGGCCTTTCCGGCCTGGAGAAGGGCATCCTGAAGCGGCTGCCGGAACAGGCCGCGATCTACGGCGAAGACGAGATCACCGATCGCAGCGAACGCTTCCTCGCCGCGGAGATGGTCCGCGAGCAGCTGATGCTGCGGCTGGACCAGGAACTGCCGTACGCCACCACGGTGGAAATCGAAGCCTTCCAGGACCGTCCCGACGGCATCGCCGAAGTGCACGCCGTGATCTGGGTCGAGCGCGACGGGCAGAAGGCCATCGTCATCGGCGAGGGCGGCGCGCAGCTGAAGGCCATCGGCACGTCGGCGCGCAAACAGATGGAGAACCTGTTCGAACGCAAGGTCTTCCTCAAGCTGTGGGTCAAGGTGCGCGAGGGCTGGGCCGACGACGAAAACCTGCTCAAGCGTTTCGGCTACGAATAAAAGGGCCGGCCGCCGGCCGCGATGCGCATCGAGCAACAACCCGCCTTCGTCCTGCACGCCCGGCCCTACCGGGAAACCTCGTTGCTGGTCGAGTGCCTGACCCCCGACTACGGCCGCATCGGCGTCGTCGCGCGGGGAGTGCGCAAGGAGCGGGCGCGCCTGCAACGCGCCCAGCTCGAGCCGTTCCAGCGTATCCAGCTTGACATGCTCCTGAAGGGCGAACTGGCCACGCTTCGCGGCGCCGAACCTTCCGGCGCGGTGATGAGGCTGACAGGCGACGCGGGACTCGCGGGCCTGTACCTCAACGAACTGGTGGTCCGGCTCACCGGGCGACAAGATCCCAACGTGGAACTGTTCGCCTTCTACGAACGCACGTTGCGGCGCATGGCGGCGGGCGAACCCCTGGCCTGGACCCTGAGGCGCTTCGAGCGCGACATGCTCGACTCGCTGGGGTATGCGCTGCAGCTGGATGTGGACGCGGTCCAGGGCGAGCCGCTGGAACCCACGGCGACGTACTTCTACGACCCGGAATCCGGCGTCATGCCGGGGCGCGTCGGCGATCCACAGGCGATCCGCGGTGTCGATCTGCTGGCGCTGGCCGCCGACCAGCCGCCCGACGCCGCCGGGCTCGCATCACTGCGGCGCATGATGCGCCAGGTGATCGGCTTTCACCTCGGCGGTGGCGAACTGCGCGCGTGGCGGGTGCTTCGCTGACGGGCTTGCGTTCAGCCCGGCAACGCGGCCAGCGTCGCATCGAGTTCCTCCCGGAACCGCGCCAGTGCATCCGGCACCACCGCGCGCGTTTCCCGCACATGTGCCTGCAGTACCTTGGCCTGCGTCCCCAGCCGCGCGGCGCCACAGAAACCGCATGCGGAACGCAGCCGGTGCATGCGCTCCACGAGGGCGCCCGGATCGGCCGCCACGGTGTCCAGCTCCACCGCCAGTTCCACGAGTTCGGCGCGAAGCAGCATGCGCAGTGCCTGCATGGTCGCCGTGTCGCCCGCGGCGGTGAGGCCCGCCTGGTCGTCCAGCACCCGAAGCTGCCCATCGATACCCAGCGTGGCCGCCAGGGCATCGACCACCGAGGCGATGCGGCAGGGTTTCTCGATGATCCCCGCGAATCCCGCCTTGAGTAATTCCGCACGTAGGCTGGAGGGCACTTCCGCGCTGGTCGCCAGCGCGGTCGCCTCCCGCGAGGCCGAGCCGGCATCGGCACGCAGCGTGGACAGCACGTCGATGGCGCCTGCGTGGGGCATGCGGCAATCGAGAATGAGGGCATCGAACCATTCGGCGCGCCCTAGCGACAATGCCTCCGCGCCGTCACATGCGAGGGTCACCCTGTAACCGTGCCCGCCGAGCGCGCCGGCGAGGAACTGCCGCGTGGAGGGGTCGTCGTCGGCGACCAGCAAGCGGCGCTCGCCGGAAGTGGCGTGAAGAAAAGGGGCGTCATGCGACATGCAACGTTCCGTGTCGTTCATCTGGATTTGGCAGAATGGCCGACCATGCTCCCCGTATCAACCCGCCCGTTCATCATGCTGCTCGTCGTCTCGATCGCCCTGGGGTGGGCGAACGGTGCGCAGGCGGGCCTGTCGGTGGGAGCCGATACGCTCCAGGTGCCAGGACTGGAGATGTCCGGCATGCAGGCCGATATCGACCCGGCGGCGAGCGGCAAGGGCCTGGACGTGAAGTTGACCGCCGCTCGCGCGGACATGCCCGCCATGGGCTGGCGCAAGCTCGGCCTGGGCCTGGACGGCGTGCTCGATCGCGATGAACTCGGCCGTTGGGTGTTCGATGGATCGATCCGATTGAAAGGGGCCCCGGGCGGCGCCCTCGGCAACGCCACCGTGCGGATCGTCGCCGACGCCGCCGCGAATACGCTCGAGGTATCGTTGCGCCAGGACAAGGCCTCGGCCCAGGTGGCCTTGCCGATGGACCAGCCCACCCATGCGCAGATCACCCTGAAGGACCTCCCCGCGGGATGGTTGCAGGGCCTGCTCTCCACCGTCTGGTCCGGTCGCGCCACGGCGGGGCGGGTCGATGCCGACCTTGCGCTCGACATCCTGGAAGACGGCGTCCAGGCGGCGGGCCAGTTCGCGCTGGACGGTGTCGGCTTCGACAGTCCGGGCGGGAAGCTCGCCGGGCAGTCGCTGTCCGGGGGCGGCCGCCTCGGTGTCGACAGTCACGCCGATGGCCAGTCGATCGACCTCGACGCCACCTTGCGTGGTGGCGACCTGCTGCTCGGCCCCTTGTATGCCGACTTGCCGGCGCATGCCGTGCAGCTGGCGGTGGGCATCCGTACCCATAGAGGCGAACTCGCGATCCCCCGCCTGCGCCTGACCGATCCCGACGCCTTGCAGCTCGAAGGCGAACTCGGCTTCTCCGCCAAGGGTGACTTGTCGCGGCTACGGTTCGACCGGTTCACGGCCCGCTTTCCAGCCGCCTACACCCGCTATGGCAAGGGCCTGCTGCGCGATGCCGGCCTCGATGGCTTGCAGGCCAGCGGTGAAGTGGCCGGTCACATGACGATGGAAGGCGGTGCGCTCAAGGCCTTCGCCATGCAGACCGGCGGTCTCGACCTGGCACTGTCCGACGGGCGCCTCGGCATCGATGGCTTGCGCGGTTCCGTCGACTGGAGCGCCGCCGACGAGCGGCCGGTGACGAAGCTCGGCTGGCGCGCCTTGAGGATCTACCGCATCCCGAATGGCGCGGCGGAGGCATCCTTGCGCAGTGCCGGCGGAACGTTGAAGCTGGACAGGCCGTTCGCGATTCCCGTCCTCGACGGCCAGTTGCGTGTCCTCGGGCTCTCCCTGCGCCCGGCCGCCGCCAGCGGCGAGCGGCTGCAAACCTCGCTGGCGCTTACCCAGATCGACATGGCGGCCTTCTGTCGCGCGCTCGGCTGGCCACAGTTCAAGGGCACGCTCGGTGGGGCCGTGCCCTCGCTGCGCTATGTCGACGACCGCGTGGAACTGGCTGGCGGCTTGTCCCTGAATGTCTTCGACGGCTTCGTCGATATCACCGGCATGACCCTGTCGCGTCCGTTCGGCGATGCGCCCGTGCTGACCGGAGACATCGCCCTGCGCGGCCTCGACCTCGGCCTGTTGACCTCGGTGTTCGACTTCGGCGACATCACCGGCCGCCTGCACGGGGCGATCGACGACCTCCGCCTGGTTGCCTGGAGCCCGGCGTCGTTCAAGGCCAGCCTCGTCGCCGATGAAGGGGGCAGGATCAGCCAGAAAGCGGTCAACAACCTCACCTCCGTGGGCGGGGGCGGTATCGCCGGTGGACTCCAGGGCACCGTGCTGAAGCTGTTCAAGACCTTCGGCTACAAGCGCATCGGCCTGTCGTGCACACTGAAGGGCGATGTCTGCAGCATGGGCGGCCTGGGTCCGGCGAAGGATGGCTACACTATCGTCGAGGGCAGCGGTTTGCCCCGATTGACGGTGGTGGGACACCAGCGGGAAGTCGACTGGCATACCCTCGTCCGCCGCCTGCAAGCCGCCACGGAAGGTGACGGACCCGTCGTGCGATAACTCCGGAAGCCGGCAAGCCAATGATAGGAAGTGGAGTGGAAATCATGCGTAAATCCCTGATTGGCCTCATTGTGGCTGCGGCGGTAGCCCTCGTCGGCTGCGTCACCATCAACGTCTACTTCCCCGAGGCGGCGGCACAGAAGGCCGCGGACCAGTTCATCGGCAACGTCCTCGACGAAAGCGGGGTCGACAAGCCTTCGCCCGCGAAGGACGCGCCGGCACGCCCGGCGCCGGGCAAGCAACCGTCGGCGTCGCTGCTCGATCTTGTCGTTCCCGCCGCGCGGGCGGCGGAAACGCCGGACATCCAGGTCCGCACGCCCGAGACCGACGCGATCCGGGCACGCATGAAGGCCCGTTTCGGTGGCCAGCTGAAGGCCTTGTTCGACAGCGGCGCCGTGGGCTTCACCGCCGATGGCCTGGTGGCCGTGCGCGATGCGGGTGCCTTGCCGCTGGACCAGCGGTCGCAGGCGGACGGCCTCGTCAAGCAGGAAAACAACGACCGCGACACGCTCTATCGCGCCATCGCGGCGGCGAACGGTCACCCCGAGTGGGAGCCGCAGATCCGCAAGACCTTCGCCGAGGGGTGGGTCCAGCGTGCGCCGCCGGGCTGGTATTATCGCGATGCCTCCGGCGCCTGGAAGCGCAAGTAGGCATTCCGCCAGGATCGCACGCCTCACGGCGCGTCCTCCCAGCCAGCCCGGGCCGTCGGCGGTCCGGGCTTTACGTTTTGAGCGCATGACCGAATTCGAAGCCACCATCACCGACCTCAGCCACGATGGCCGGGGCGTCGCCCGCATCGACAACAAGGCCACCTTCGTTTCCGGCGCGTTGCCGGGCGAGCGCGTACTGCTGAAGTACCGCAAGCGCCACCGCAACTACGACGACGCCGAGATCGTACAGGTGCTCGAGGCATCGCCGGTGCGCGTGGTGCCGAAGTGCCGGCATTTCGGCCAGTGCAGTGGTTGCTCGCTGCAACACATGGACCCGGCCGCGCAGATCGCCGCCAAGCAACGCGTGCTGGCGGAGAACTTCGAGCGAATCGGCAAGGCGAGTCCCGCCTCGTGGTTGCCGCCACTCACCGACCAACCCTGGGGCTATCGGCGCAAGGGGCGCTTCTCGGTTCGCCATGTCGCGAAGAAGGAGCGCGTGCTGGTGGGCTTCCGCGAAGAAGCCAATCCGCGTTTCGTGGCGGACATCGATACCTGCGAGGTCATCCATCCGGCGCTTGGGCCGAAGGTGGGATTGCTCGCCGCGCTGATCGGGGGCCTCGACGCGGCCCGCGATATCCCGCAGGTGGAATTCGCCGCGGGTGACGACACCGTGGCCCTGGTGTTCCGTCACCTGGTGCCGCTGTCGGAGCGGGACCGGGCGGCCCTGGTCGCGTTCGGCAAGGAGCATGGCCTGGCGATCTACCTGCAGCCGGGCAACCAGAGCAGCGTGCATCCGATCTGGCCCGAATCGCCACGGCTGGCCTTCGCCGTGCCGGCCGACGACATCGAACTGGAATTCCTCCCGCTGGACTTCGTGCAAGTCAATGCCGGCATGAACCAGCGCATGCTCGCGCGCACGCTGGAACTGCTCGACCTGCGGCCGGCGGACCGGGTGCTCGACCTGTTCTGTGGCCTCGGCAATTTCACCTTGCCGATCGCCCGGCACGCCGCGGAAGTGGTCGGCGTGGAAGGCGAGCATGGCCTGGTCGAGCGCGCGGCGGCCAACGCCGCCCGTAACGGCCTGGGTAACGCCTCGTTCCGCGTCGCCAACCTTTTCGAAGACCAGCGCGCGGCGCCGTGGGCGACGCAGTCGTGGGACAAGATCCTGCTCGACCCGCCGCGTGCGGGGGCCGACAAGGTGCTGGAATACCTTCCCCGCAAGGACACCTCACGCGTCGTCTACGTCTCGTGCCATCCCGGCTCGCTGGCGCGCGACGCGGGTATCCTTGTGCGGAAGCACGGCTTCAGGCTCGTGTCGGCCGGTGTCATGGACATGTTCCCGCACACCGCGCATGTCGAATCCATCGCGCTGTTCGAGCGCGGCTGACGGAGCGGAGGCCCATGGGCGTCGAAATCGAACGCAAGTTCCTCCTCGCGAACGACGGCTGGCGTTCCCTCGTGGAGCGCAGCGAACGCATGGCGCAGGGGTACCTCGTCAATGCCGCCGCCATCGTCGCAGGGCAGGCGAAGTGTTCGGTGCGCGTGCGCATCGCCGGTGACGCGGCATGGCTCAACATCAAGTCGGCCACGCTCGGCATCGAACGGCACGAGTTCGAATACGCCATTCCGCTCGCCGATGCGGAGCATCTGCTCCACGAGCTGTCCGATGGCGTGCTCGAGAAGATTCGTCACCATGTCATGCTCGATGGTGCCCACTTCGAAATCGACGAGTTCCTGGGCGATAACGCCGGGCTGTTCGTCGCGGAAGTGGAGCTTCCCTCGGTCGACGCCGCCTATCCGCGACCGGACTGGCTCGGCGTCGAAGTGAGCGAACAGACCCGCTATTACAACGTCAACCTGATCGGCCGGCCCTATGCGGCATGGTCGGCCGCCGAGCGGGAAGGGAAGGAGGACACCGCATGCTGATCATCGGCCTCGCCGGTACCGAACTGGCCGCGCACGAACACGGCCGGCTCACCGCGCCAGGAGTGGTCGGGACGATCCTGTTCTCGCGCAACTTCCGTTCGCGCGAGCAGGTCACGGCCTTGATCGACTCCATCCGCGACGTCGCCGGTGACGATTTCCTCGTCTGCGTCGACCAGGAAGGAGGACGCGTGCAGCGCTTTCGCGACGGGTTCACGCGACTGCCGCCGCTCGCCGCGATCGGCACGTTGTACGAGAGCGATCCCGTCGAGGCGGTGAATCGCGCCGAGGAACATGCGTGGATCATGGCCAGCGAAATGCGCGCCATCGGCGTCGACTTCAGCTTCGCGCCGGTGGCCGATCTCGAACGCGGCAGCGCGGCCATCGGTAACCGTGCCTTCCACGCCGATCCGGCCATCGCCGCGGAACTCGTGCAGGCCTACGTGCGCGGCATGCACCTGGGCGGCATGGCGGCCGTGCTGAAACATTTCCCCGGCCACGGGTCGGTCAAGGAAGACACGCACGAATCCATCGCCGTCGATCCGCGCGGCAAGGACGAGATCCTGCGCGACGACCTGCTGCCCTTCGTGGCCGGCATGGAAGCGCGCGCGGAAGCCGTCATGGCCGCGCACGTCCGGTACCCCGCCGTGGACGACCATCCTGCCGGCTATTCGCGCATTTGGATCGAGGAAATCCTGCGCGGCGAACTCGGTTTTCGCGGTTGCGTGTTCGGCGACGACATCAGCATGGCCGCGGCCGGCGGCGTCGGCGGCATCGCCGCGCGCGTGGCCGCGAACCTCGATGCGGGCTGCGACATCGTGCTCGCCTGCTTTCCCGACGTCGTTCCCGAGGCGATCGCAGCGGTCGAAGGCCGCCGCCCGTCGCCGGCCGAGCGCATCGCCCCCTTGCGCGGTGCGATCGGTTCGACCTGGGAAGGCCTTGTCGACAACCCCCAACGCGACCGGTTCATCGCGCGCGTGACCGCCCTGGAGCCCTGACCTGACCATGACCGCCGCTTCGCTCGACGACGCGCTCGCGCGTTCGGACATCCTGTTCACCCGAGAACAGCTCGATATCGAAATCGCCCGCATGGGCAAGGAGATCGACATCGCCCTCGCCGGCGAGCGTCCCGTCTTCCTCACCGTGATGCACGGCGCGCTGGTCTTCGCCGGCCAGCTCGCGTTATCGGTCAAGACCGACCTCGAGTTCGACTACGTCCACGCCACCCGTTACCGCGGCGAGACCAGTGGCAGCGACCTGCACTGGCTGCGGCGCCCCGAGGTGCCGTTGAACGGCCGTACCGTGTTGCTGGTGGACGACATCCTCGACGAAGGCCACACGTTGAAGGCGGTGCGCGACGCATGCCTCGACATGGGCGCATCGCGCGTATTGCTGGCCGTGCTCTGCACGAAGCTGCATGGCCGCCGTGCGCATGGCATCGAGGCCGACTTCAACGGCGTCGACCTTCCCGATCGCTACGTGTTCGGTTATGGCATGGACTACCACGAGCAGGCGCGCAACCTGCCGGCCATCTACGCGCTGAAGGACTGACGCCGATGAGTATCGATCTCGCCGTCATCGGCGGTAGCGGCCTGTACGCCTTCGAGGGCCTGGAGAATGTCGAACGCCAACGGGTCGAAACGCCCTTCGGCCCGGCCTCCGGCGATGTCGTGACGGGCGACTTCCGTGGCAAGCGCCTCGCCTTCCTCGCTCGCCATGGTGAGAGCCACACGCTGCCGCCGCATCGGGTGAACTACCGGGCGAACCTGTGGGCGTTGCATTCGCTCGGCGCACGCCGCGTCGTGGCCGTGAACGCGGTGGGCGGCATCCGCGACGACATGGGCCCGCGCACCCTCGTGGTGCCGGACCAGATCATCGACTACACCCACGGCCGCTACACCAGCTTCAACGATGTCGACGGGGCGGAAGTGCGCCACATCGACTTCAGCGAGCCGTACACGGAAAGCCTGCGCCAGGCGATCCTGGCCGCCGCGCGTGCGGAAGGGCTGGCGATCCTCGACGGTGGCGTGCATGGCGTCACCCAGGGGCCTCGGCTGGAAACCCGGGCGGAGATCGCGCGCATGAAACGCGACGGTTGCGACCTGGTCGGCATGACCGGCATGCCGGAAGCGGCGCTCGCACGCGAACTCGACCTGGAGTTCGCCTGCCTGGCCCTGGTCGCCAACTATGCGGCGGGCGCCGGTGACGAAGCGGAAATAAGCATCGAGGAGATCTTCGCCCACCTCGCGGCGGCGACCGCGAACGTACCGCCGATCCTCGGACGCTTGCTGGCGGATGCCTGAGGGGAAAGCGTCCCAGTTGCGCTTTGGTCTAAAACATGATGATACTTTGTGCGCGCCGCGGGGGCAGGCAAAGGGGATCCATGGGGAACGCCTCGCCATCCGGGTGCTTCCAGTCCATGTCCAGAGGTTTCCGCAATGCGTTTCGGTACGGTCAAGTGGTTCAACGATGCCAAGGGTTTCGGTTTCATCGCGCCCGAGGACGGTGGGGAGGACGTGTTCGTCCACTTTTCTGCGATCAACTCCAAGGGGTTCCGTAGCCTTCAGGAAGGCCAGCGTGTGAAGTTCGAAGTGACCAATGGGCCGAAGGGTGCCCAGGCGTCCGGCGTCGAAATCGCGGCGTGAACGCCACGACATCGGTGCCATGAAAACCCCGCGCGAATGCGCGGGGTTTTTTTTGGCGGTGGTAGGACCTTTGTAATGGTGGGATCTTGCAGTGGTGGGAGCCGACCTTGTCGGCGATCCCGCGGCAGCGGGCCAGGCTGAGGCAAGCACCCATCGCCGACAGGGTCGGCTCCTACCAGGCTTGCCTCGCCACGCATGCCCACGCCAGGCGGCATGGTTTCCGACGATAGCCTTTGCCGTTTTCCGGCAGCGTATGCATGGCTGGCATCGGACCCTGTGGGGATGCGACAGGTCTCCGGCTCGTCCCTCATCGAATCGCTCGTCGCGCTGGCGGTGTTCGCGATCGGCAGTGCGTCGACCGCGACGTGGGTCGCGCAGTCGATGGCCGTCGATGCGAGGGCGTCTCGGCTCGTCGCGGCGACCACGATCGCGGTCAGCCTGGAGGCACGCATCCGCGCCGGCGGCGGCACCGTTTCCGAGAGCGACCTGCACGTGTTTCATGCCGCGCTCATCGAACGAATGGGAGCGGCCGCCACCGGTTCCGTGATCTGCGAGCCGCCGGCGGCGTGCGCCATCCGGATCGCCTGGGCGACGCGCGAGGTCCTGTCATGGCCGTTCGATCCGTGACGGCTCGTGGCATGACGCTGGTCGAACTGCTCGTCGGGCTGGCGGTGGCCGCGATCGTCGCCGCGGTGGCCATGACCGGCTTGTCGATCACGGGGCTTGCCATCGTTCGCCAGCGTGTGGCGACAAGGACGGAGGACGCGGTGTGGCTGGCGCATGCGGCGATCGCCCGCGACCTGTGCGCGTCGGCCCGGTGGAAGGGTTGCGTCGAGGCACGCGGCTGCACGACGCAGACGGTGCATGGCGGCACGCCGGCACTGGTGCTCGACCATGCCGAGTGGTTCGCCGACGGGGGACTCTGGCGATGCGAAGGATCGGAGTGCGGGAGGTATCTCGACGGCATCGTCGGCATCGAGTTCGTCGCCTTGTTACAGGACGACGGTGGCACGCCCCGCCACGTGCCCTTCGCCCCGATCCATGAAAACAGGGCGAAGGCGCTCGAGGTGGTGTTATGGACGGTGGATGGGCGCCGTTATAGCCGCACGACGGACCGGGGTGGTTGTGCGCCGGTCCGCTGAGCGTGGCGCGATCCTGCTCGTGGTGCTGATGGTGCTCGCGATGATGGCGATCCTCGCGGCCTCGTTGTCGCGCTCCGCGCGGTCGCGGATGCTGGCCGCACAGGAGTTCCACCAGGCAGAGAGGGACTTCCGGCACGGGCGCGTCCTTCATGGTGGCGACGGTGGCGACGCCCGTGCGACCATCGGCGATGGCGCGGCCGGCGCGTCGTCGAATGAGGCAACCCATGGATCGCAGACGATTCCTCCAGGGGGCGACGATCGCCTCCGGCGTGGCACTGGCCGCCAAGGGCATCGCTAAGGCGGCTCCCGCCACGACCGCGACGGGGATGGTTCCGCGCGTGTGTTCCACCTGGGACTTCGGCGTGGCCGCCAACCAGGCCGCCTGGAAGGTGCTCGCCTCCGGCGGGCGCGCGCTGGATGCGGTGGAGCAGGGAGCCCGCGTACCGGAAGCCGACCTGCGCAACCATAGCGTCGGCCGTGCCGGGTATCCGGATCGCGATGGCAAGGTCACGCTCGACGCCAGCATCATGGACGAGAACGGCAACTGCGGCGCGGTGGCGGCGATCGAGCACATCGCCCATCCGATCTCCGTCGCGCGGCGGGTCATGGAGCGCACGCCCCATGTGCTGCTGGTGGGTGACGGCGCGTTGCAGTTCGCGATCGAACAGGGCTTTCCCCGCGAGGAACTGCTCACCCCAGAGTCGGAAAAGGCCTGGCACGAATGGCTGAAGACGGCGAAGTACAAGCCCGTCGCCAATAGCGAGGTCAAGAGCTACAACGCGGGCCCCGGTGGAACGCCGGGCGATGCCAGCAACCACGACACGATTGGCATGCTCGCGATCGACGCCAAGGGCAACCTGTCCGGTGCGTGCACCACCAGTGGCATGGCGTGGAAGCTGCACGGTCGCGTGGGCGACAGTCCCATCATCGGCGCGGGCCTGTATGTCGATAACGACGTGGGTGGCGCGACATCGACCGGCGTGGGCGAAGAAGTGATCCGCAACGTCGGCAGCTTCCTCGTCGTGGAACTGATGCGCCAGGGCCGCTCGCCCGAAGACGCATGCCGCGAGGCGGTCGAGCGCATCCTGCGCAAGAAGCCGAACGCGAAGGATCTCCAGGTCGGCTTTCTCGCGATGGACAAGAAGGGCAACGTCGGCGCCTGGGCGATCCAGAAGGGTTTCTCGTACGCGGTTTGCGACGCGGCGAAGCAGGACGCGTTGATTCCCGGCAAGAGCAGCTATTGACCATGGCGCTGCTCGAGATCGCGGCCAATTCGGTGGCATCGGCGTTCGCCGCGCAGGAAGGCGGTGCGGGACGCGTCGAACTGTGCGCCTGCCTGGAGGAGGGGGGCGTCACTCCTTCGCACGGCACGATCGCGCTGGCGCGCGAAGGCCTGGACATTCCGCTCTATGTGTTGATCCGCCCGCGCGCGGGCGACTTCGTCTACGAGAATGCGGAGGTCGAGGCGATGCTCGACGACATCGCGCATTGCCGGGCGCTCGGTTGCGATGGCGTGGTCGTCGGCGCGCTCACTTCCGAAGGCGAAGTGGATGTGGACGTCTGCGCCCTGTTCGTACGCGCGGCCGAAGGCATGGGGCTCACCTTCCATCGCGCGTTCGACCTGGTCGAGGACCAGTCCTCCGCGCTGGAAACAGTGATCGATCTCGGGTTCGAGCGTGTGCTCACCTCCGGCGGCATGCAGAGCGCGGTGGCCGGTGCCTCGTCCATCGCGCGGCTCGTGGCGCAGGCGGGGGGACGGATCGTGGTGATGCCGGGAGCGGGCATCGAGCCGGGCAATGTCCTGGCGCTTCGCGAAGCCACGCGCGCCCGCGAGTTCCACGCGTCGGCGAAGAAACGCCTTCCCTCGGCGATGCGCCGCGCGCCCGGCGACGCGCTAGGCATGGGCGCGGGCGAGATCCGCACGGATGTCGACACTGTCCGTGCGCTGGTCGCCGCCCTCGCTTGATGCCTCAGCCCGCCGCCAGGCGGCGGAGGTCGTCGAGCCTGTCGGCATCGCGGATGGCGAGGTCGGTGCGCCAGCGCAGGATGCGCGGAAAGCGCACCGCCACGCCGGCCTTGTGGCGCCCCGAAGCCTGGATCGCCTCGAAGGCGAGTTCGAACACGTGCGTCGGCTCGACTGATCGCACGGGCCCGAAGCGGTCGATGGTGTGCGCCCGTATCCAGCGGTCGAGCCGGCCGATCTCGTCGTCGTCGAGGCCCGAGTAGGCCTTGGCCACGGGCACGAGCGCTTCGCCGTCCCAGACACCGAACGTGTAGTCGGTGAAGAGACCGGAACGCCGGCCGTGGCCAGGTTGCGCGTAGATCAGCACGGCATCGATCGTGTACGGGTCGACCTTCCATTTCCACCAGTCACCGCGTTTGCGGCCCACGCGGTACGGCGAATCGAGCCGCTTGAGCATCAGCCCTTCCGTACGGCGCTCGCGCGATTCGGTGCGCACCGCCGCCAACGCCTGCCAGTCCGGCGCCGTGATCGCGGGCGAGAGCATCAGCGTGGGGCGCCGCTCCTCGACAAGGCTGGCGAGCATCGCGCGGCGTTCGGAAAGGGGACGTTCGCGCATGTCCTGGCCGTGCAGTTCGAGCAGGTCGTAGGCCATCAGGCGCACGGGCGTATCGGCCAGCAGTTTCGGCCCGGGCTTGAGCTTGCCGATGCGCTTCTGCAACGCGGTGAAGGGCAACGGATGGTCTTCATCCAGTGCCCAGGCCAGGATCTCGCCGTCGATCACGCAGCCATCGGGAAGATCGAGGGCGGCCTGCTCGATCTCGGGGAATCGCCCGTCGAGGCGTTCCTCCCCGCGCGACCAGAGCAGCGCATCGCCGGCGCGGCGCATCAATTGCGCGCGGATGCCGTCCCACTTCCATTCGGCCAGCCATTCGCCGGCATCGCCCAGCGAGGCGGCCTCCTGTTCCAGCGGCGAGGCCAGGAAAAAGGGGTAAGGCCTTTCTCCCGCATGCTCGTCGGCGCGCTCGGCGTCGGCCAATGCCTGGAAGGCCGTGGCGCTGGGCGCCCAGGCACCACTGAGCCGATGCGCGATCAGGTCCGTCGGCAGGTTCGCCCATTGCGCGAGCGCCTGCACGACGAGCCGGTGCGACACGCCCACCCGCAGCGATCCCGTCAGCAGCTTGTTGACCAGGAACACCTGATCGCGTGGCAAGGGGCGCCACCATTCGCGCAGGAGATCGATGCGTTCGGACGATTCGAGCGCGTTGAGCGAGGGCAGGCGCGCTTCCATCCATACATGCAGTGGCGTGTCTTCCTGCTCGTCGCCGCCGCTGGGCAACATGAGCGCGATCGTCTCCGCGAGATCGCCGACATGCTGGTAGCTTTCGTCGATGAGCCAGTCGGCGTAGCCCGCCTCCGCGGCGAGCGCGGTGCGCAGTTCGGTCGACGTGGCGGTTCGCTTGAGCTTGCCGCCGCCGAGGACGTAGACGGCCCATGCCGCGTCTTCCGGCGGAGCCTCGGCAAAGTAGGCCGCCATCGCGTCGCGCTTGGCGGCCGTGGACGAGGTGCGATCGAGTACCTCGAAAAGGGCGGCGAATCGGCGCATCAGTCGCCTTCCTCGCTGCGGCGGAATTCCGGCATGCGTCCGCCGAGCGCGCTCAGCGGGAGCGCGTCGTGGCCGTTCTCGCGCAGGTGGCGGATCAAGGCCTCGCCGTCGCCGTGCGTGACGTAGATGCGCTTCGCGCCGCAGTCTTCCACGCTGCGGATGAGGCCCGGCCAGTCGGCATGGTCGGACACGACGAATCCGCGGTCGTAGCCGCGACGACGGCGCGCGCCACGCACCTGCATCCATCCGGAAGCGAAGCCGGTGGAGGCCTTGGCGAAGCGGCGCATCCACGGCGATCCCGCCGCCGAGGGTGGCGCCATCACCAGTTCGCCCGCGAAATCCTTGCCGCGGGCGGAGTCGCTGACGGCCTGCGTGGGTAGCATGTGCACGCCCGCTTCGCGGTATGCCTCGACCAGGCGCGGCATCGCGCCATGCAGGTGCACCGTGCGGTCGGTGCGCGTGGCCAGTTCGGCGAGCAACCGTTGCGCCTTGCCCAGGGCGTAACAGAACAGTACCGCCGGCACGCCGCGTGCCGCGCACTCGTCGAGCCAGTCGAGGATCTCGTCCACCACCCGGCTCATGGGCGGCCATCGGTAGATCGGCAGGGCGAAGGTGGATTCGGTGACGAAGATATCGCACGGCACCGGTTCGAAGGGATCGCAAGTGGGGTCGGGTTCGCGCTTGTAGTCGCCGGAAACCACCGCGACCTTGCCGCATCCTTCGATGCGGACCTGTGCCGCGCCGAGGATGTGTCCCGACGGATGCAGGGACACGCGGGTCTCGCCGAGGGTGAAGGCTTCGTTCCAGTCGTATTCGCGGATCGTGGCCGATGCGCCCAGGCGCTCGCGCATCAGTCCGCCACCGGCAAACGCTACGTGGTAGAGCGCGCTGCCTGCGCGCGCGTGGTCGCCGTGCGCGTGCGTGACGACCGCGCGGGCGACCGGCTGCATCGGGTCGATGAAGAAGTCGCCCGCCGGGCAGTAGAGGCCTTCGGGGCGCGGTAGCAGCAGGTCGCCATCCATGCGGCCGAAGGTAGGTGGCGGATCGTCAACAGGGCGAAAACGCCGCGGTGCCGACGTGGGATCAGGCCACGAACTGCAAACGTGCCAACTCGGCGTAGAGGCCGCCCTCGGCCAGCAGGCTCTCGTGCGTGCCCTGCGCCACGATCCGGCCGCCGTCCATCACGACGATGCGGTCGGCGCGCTGCACGGTGGCCAGGCGATGCGCGATCACCAGCGTGGTGCGGCCCTTCTCCAGGCGTTCCAGCGCGTGCTGGATGGCCGCTTCCGATTGCGCGTCGAGCGCCGAGGTCGCTTCGTCCAGCAGCAGCAATGGGGCATCGCGCAGGATCGCCCGGGCGATGGCGATGCGTTGCTTCTGCCCGCCGGACAGGCGCACGCCACGTTCGCCCAGCGCCGCTTCGTAGCCATCGGGCAGGGCGGCGATGAAGCCGTCCGCTTCGGCGAGGCGCGCGGCTTCGCGCACCTCGTCGTCGGAGGCGTCGGCGCGGCCGAAGCGGATGTTGTCCGCGGCGGTGCCGCCGAAGATCACGGTCTCTTGCGGTACCAGCGCGATCGCCCCGCGTAGTTCGGGCAGGGCGAGTGCGCGCAGGTCGATGCCGTCGAAGCGAATGGAGCCGGAACGAGGATCGTGGAAGCGGAGCAGCAAGCTGAAGACCGTGCTCTTGCCGGCGCCCGACGGACCGACGAGCGCCACGGTTTCTCCCGGTGCGATGTCCAGGTTGAAATCGGAGAGGGCGGCCACGTCCGGGCGCGACGGGTAGCGGAATTCCACATGCTCGAAGCGCAACGATCCGGTGACCGGCCGGGGCAGGGGCTCCGGCGCTTCGGGCGTGAAGATGCCGGGCCGTTCGGCGAAGAGTTCGCCGATGCGTTCCATGGCACCGGCGGCACGCAGCACGTCGCCCCATACTTCGGACAGGCCGGCCACCGAGCCGGCGGCGAAGATCGCGTAAAGCACGAACTGGCTCAGCACGCCCGGTGCGAGGTCGCCGGCGATGACGTCGCGTGCACCCGCCCAAAGCACCAGGGTGATCGCGCCGAAGATCAGCACGATCACGGCGGCGGTCAGCAGCGAACGCATGCCGATCCGGCGGCGCGCCGTCGCCAGGGCGAGGTCGATGGCGCGGGCGTAGCGGCGGCTTTCGATCGGTTCGCGCGCGTAGGCCTTGACCGCCTGCGCGGCGTTCAGGGTCTCGTTGGCGACGGCGGCGGCATCGGCGATGCGGTCCTGGCTGTGCCGCGAGAGCTTTTGCACGCGGCGGCCGAAGACGAGGATGGGCAGCATCACCGCCGGGATGACCAGTGCGGTGAGCCCGGCGAGGCGCGGGCTGGTCCAGGCCATGGCCGCCGCGGCGCCGATCAGCATCACCACGCTGCGCAGCGCCACCGAGATGCCGGAGCCGACCAGGGTCTGCACCACTTCGGTGTCCGTGCCCAGGCGGGAGGTGAGTTCGCCGACGCGGGTGCTTTCATAGAAACCCACGTCCAGCCCGATCACATGCTGGTAAAGGGTGGTGCGCAACGAGGCGAGCGAGCGCTCGCCGAGCAGGGCGATGCAGTAATACCGGGCGGCCGTGGCGATGGCCAGGACCACGGCCACGCCGAACAGGCCCAGGAACGTGCCGTTGATCGTGGCGATGCTCGAGGCGAGGAAGCCATGATCGATGATGTGCCGCACCGCCACGGGCAGGAGCAGCGAGGCACCGGACGATATGCCGAGGAACACGAGCCAGCCGATGGCGAGGCCCTTGTGCGGCTTCAGGAACGGCCAGAGATTGCGCAGTGCCCCGATCTTGCGTGATTTCTCCCTGCGTTCGTCGCTCATGCTCGCTTCGCTTCCGGATTCATTCGCCAACGGATGGGGCCATCCGGTGCAGTATTCAACATGGATCGACGCGGCGGGGATGCACCTTGCCCCGGGTCAGGTCGACGATCCGCGCGGCGATGGCGTCCAGCCGGTCCACCGGCGCCCGTACGCTCAGTTCCGCGCCGTCGGCGACGAAGGTCTCCTGTTCGATGGTGGCCTCCATCTCGCGCAATCGTGCCGAGACCAGGGCCAGTTCGCCGAATTCGCAGCGCAGCCGCAGGCATCCGGTGGCGACGATCGGCAGTCGTGGCGCGAGGCGCAGGCACTCCGCGGCCGTCCCCCCATAGGCGCGCGCGAGCCCGCCCGCGCCGAGCTTGATTCCGCCGTACCAGCGCGTGACCAGCACGGCCACGCGGTCGCAGCCCTGGCCGTCGATGGCCTGCAGGATGGGCCGGCCGGCGGTGCCGCCGGGCTCGCCGTCGTCGTTGAAGCGGTAGGCCTCGCCGATGCGATACGCCCAGCAGTTGTGCGTGGCACCCGGATCGCCCACCGAATCGAACCATGCCAGGGCGTCGGCCGGCGATTCGACGGGCATGGCCTGGGCGAGGAAGCGGCTCTTCTTGATCTCTTCTTCGTGGCGCCAGGGCGAGGCGAGGGTTTCCAGCGGTGCACTCAAGGGGGCAGGTCGCGCAGGTCTTGTGGCAGGTCGTAGCGAGGATAGCGCTCGCGCAGCTCGCGCAGGCGCCGCAAGGCTTCCTCGCGCTCTCCCCGGCCGAGCAACTGCCGGATCTCGCCGACGCGGTCGTCCGGACCGAGTTCCGTTTTCATCGCGTGATCGGACACGGCGCCGAAGGCCCGAGGGGCCGGTTTGGACACGGCCGATGACTTGGGTGCCGGCGCGAACGCCTGCCCCGATGCTTGCGCAGGGACTGCTTCGGCTTCCCTTTCCGATGCTGGTATCGGCAGCGCAGGCGCAGGCGCAGGTGCAGCGGGTGCCAACGACCGTGTCGGTGCCGAACGCCGCGCCATCCTCGCCGGGGGCGTCGCAGGTGCCGCCTCTTGCAGGACGACAGGAGCGCTCGCTTGCACGGGCACGTATGCGGTGGACTCGATGTGCTGCGCCGTGGGAGGGGGAGTGGGAAGCGTCGCCGCCACGTCGGGGCGGCTGTCGCGCAGTTGCCACGCCAGGCCGGCGGCCAGCACCAGCACCGCCGCCGATCCCAATGCGATGGGCCAGCGTGCCCGGCGTCGGCGGGCCGGTACCGCACGATCGGCCTGCGCGAGCACCGCCGCGTCCAGCGCGGGGTCGGGCTCGGTCCTTGGCAGGCGCGCGTACAGCGCCGCGAGTTCGCGCTCGTCGGGCAGGTCGTCGTCGTGGGGTGGTGGCGTGTTCGGGTTCATGTCATTCGGCAACGAGTTCTCGTATCCGTGCCATGGCGTAGCGGAGCCGCGATTTCGCGGTTTCCTTGCCCACTCCGGTCACGGCGGCGATGTCCTCCAGGGATAGTTCGTTCTCCATGCGTAGCACGAAGGCCGTTCGTTGTTCGTCGGGAAGGCTTTCGATCGCGCGTTGCATGCGCCGGCGCAGTTCGAAATCCGAAAGGGCGTGATCGGGTTGCTCGCGTTCCGGAGCGGCCTGTGCGGCGAAGACCGCCTCGGCCTCTTCGGCGCCGGCCCGTGGACGCTGCCGCCGGAAGCTGTCCACGGCCAGGTTGTGCGCGATCTGGAGCAACCAGGTGCTGAACTTCGCCTCGGCGCGATAACGCTGGCGCGCGACGATCACTCGGCTCCAGGTCTCCTGGAACAACTCGTCGGCGACCGCCCGGTCTTTCACCGTCTTCAGCAGGAACCGATACAACGGACCCTTGTGCTTCGCGTAAAGCTCCCCGAACGCGGCCGCGTTCCCGCCCGCCCAGGCGAGCATCAGCCCGCCGTCGTCGGTAAGGGGAGCATCCATGGACGGGGAGGTTACCTTATCGCCGCGGGGATTCCGCGACAGGCTCGGTCGACATCCCGCCGGCCATGCTCGCCAGCCTCGACATCTCCGCGCGGTAGCCGCCTTCGTCCTTGCCCTGCGCGCCACGCGCCAACTCGGCGACCTTGTCGTAGCCGAAGCCGTCCACGTACTTGCCGCCGCGCAGGTTCTCCGCGAACGCCGCCACCGCCGCGGCGAAACGCAAGCGCTCGCTCGCTTGCCCTGCGATGTCAGCGGACAAGGGCTGCTCGACAAGCCGGCTCGCGCCGCCATCCGGCGCCTTGTAGCGCAGGCGGAGGAAACCGAGTTCACCGGATGCGGGCGTATCTTTCGCGGAGGCGTAACGCAGCGGATCGACGCGTGCGCCCTTGGAACCTTTCAACGTGATCTCGTACAGCGCGGTGACGCGGGCACCCGCGCCGATCTCGCCCGCATCGACGACGTCGTTGTTGAAGTCTTCGCGTGCGAGGACGCGCTTCTCGTATCCGATCAAGCGGTACTCGGCGACGACTCCCGGGTTGAACTCCACCTGGATCTTCACGTCCTTGGCGATCGTCATCAGCGTCGCCGACATCTCGTCCACCAGCACGCGACGCCCTTCGCCGAGGTTGTCGATGTAGTGGTGGCTGCCGTTACCGGCGTCGGCCAGTTCCACGGCCATTTCGTCGTTGTAGTTGCCTTCGCCGAAACCCAGCGTGGTCAGCGCGATGCCGCTCTTGCGCTTTTCCGCGATGCGGTCTTTCAGGGCCTGCACGCCGACGGTGCCGACGTTGAAGTCGCCGTCGGTGGCGAGGATGACGCGGTTCACGCCGCCCTTGATGAAGCCCTTCGCCGCCTGCGCATAGGCGAGGTCGATGCCGGCGGCGCCGTTGGTGGACCCGCCCGCGCCGAGCGCGTCGATGGCCGCGGCGATCTTCGCGTGTTCGTCGCCCGGCGTGGAAGGCAAGGCGACGCAGGTCGCGCCGGCGTAGGTCACCAGCGAGATACGATCGGCCGCGCGCAGCTTCGGCACGATCTGCTTCAGCGAGGCCTTGAGCAGGGGCAACTTGTCCGGCTCGTCCATGGAACCGGACACGTCCACGAGGAAGACGAGGTTGGCTGGAGGAATCTCGCTGGCGGGCACGCTGTATCCCTGGATGCCGATGAGCAGCAGCTGGCGCTCGGGATTCCATGGCGCGGGCGCGAATTCCGTCGTGACGCCGAACGGCTTCGCGTGACTCGTCGGCACCGTGTAGCCGTAGTCGAAGTAGTTGATGAATTCCTCGGTACGGACGGCGTCGACGGGCGGCAGGCGGCCTTCGTTGAGCATGTGCCGCACGTTCGTATACGAGCCGGTGTCGACGTCGATGCTGAAGGTCGACACCGGGTCGCCGGCGGCGAGATGGACGGAATTCGGCGTGCGATGCGCGTAGTTCTCGCGGTCGACGGGCAGGTAGGGCGGCGCGATCGCGGTGGCGTAACCGATTTGCGCCACGGATTCGACCAGCGCCTGCGGTGCGGCCTTCGTCATGGCCGGCGGTGCGGGTGCGGTGGCCGGAGCGGCCATCGCGTGCGCGAGCATCCGCCGAACCGGCATGCCTTGGCCGGGCTGGCAGCCGTTCTCATCGGCCGGCGGCGGTGACGTGTCGTGCCGCGCGGCGAAGGCATCGCCCGAGGCGGCCACCCCGGCGGTGGCGACCAACCCGGCGAACAGGAGGGAAAGCGTGACGCGGAGCGTATTCATCGTGCATGGCCTCGTGGGTGACATGACGGTGAAACGCAGGGAGGGATGGATCGGGGTTAACCGGTGTGACGCGATTCGTTCAGCCGGGTCGGATCCGCCCGCGGTTCCTCGCCCGCGCTCACCCGGTTCCGGCCGGTCTGCTTGGCCCGGTAGAGCGCGCGGTCGGCCGCGTTGAGCAGGTCCAGCGGGCCGCCATGCGCACTCACCTGCACGTGGGCCACGCCGATGCTGATGGTGACCACGCCGAAGGGACTCGAAGGATGGATGATCGCCAGCGCCTCGACCTGTGCCCGCAGGTCCTCGGCCAGGGCCAGGGCGTCGGTAAGGCGGGTGCCGGGAGCGATGACGGCGAATTCCTCGCCACCGAACCGGGCGACGAAATCTCCCGCGCGGACGCCGCGTCCGATAAGTCCGCCGACGAGGGAACGCAGGCAGTCGTCGCCCGCCAGGTGGCCGTAGCGGTCGTTGTATTCCTTGAAGAAGTCGACGTCGATCATCAACAGGGAGATCGGTTCCTGTTGGCCCGGGCGATGCCATTCGCGCAGGAGGCGCTCGTCGAGCGCCCGTCGGTTGGCCAGGCCGGTGAGGCTGTCGACGAAGACCAGTCCTTGCAGCTCGTCGCGGCTGCGCGATAACCGGTATTCCTCCTCGACCAGGCCGACCTGGGCCAGCGTGCCGCGCAGGCCGATGCCGATCACGGCGGCGATGGCCCCCACGATGCCCAGCGTGGGATAGCCCGGGATCACCATGAGCCCGAAACCCAGCACGCTCATGGCCAGGAAGGTCGGGCTCGCGCTCAGCACGAAGCGCACGAGGTAGACCGGCGGATGCCAGTGCCGCCTCGGCTGGCGCATTGTCGCCGTGACGAAGAGTGCGAGGAAGGGCAGGTCCAGCAACGCGTCCCAGGGCGACGTGCCGAATTCCGGATGTCCACCCAGCGCCACATAGTGGTTGTAGAAGTAACCGGAAAGCGCATAGGTGACGAAGAACGCCGTCACGCCACGAAAGAAAAAATGATCGTCCGCGCGGTCGGTCGCCAGGTAGCGCAGCGACGCGGCCAGCGCGAGGCAGGCGTTCTCGAAGTCGAGCATGTAGGCGATGTCGATCGCCTGCTGCGTCGCCATCGCGCCCTGCACCGACACGATGGAGAACGTGCGCACGTAGAACAGTACCCCGAGCAGGGCGGCCAGGATCAGGTCGATCGTGACGGCCCATTTCTTGCGCGCCGGCACGGGAGCCGACGAGACGGCCACCAGCACGGGCAGCACGTACAGGATGTAGAAGAACATGCTGTCGCCGGGCGCAGGGTTGGAGTTTTCCAACACATAGTTCTGCCGGGCGGACAGCGACATGCCCACGGTCCACAGGGCGAGGCTGGCGAACAGCAACCACCAGCGCCGGTCACGCGGCGGCCCCGAGCGGCGCCAGGCCGATACCACGCTGCCGAGCGCCAGCGCCGCGACGGTAAAGAAGCACACATAGGAGACTTCCATGCCCCCGGAAGGCATGTTCGCCAGTGCGATCACGTGGACCAGGACGATGGCCACCGCGACGATGACTGCTTTCATGGCGTGCCTCCCCCTGCCTGCAACGCAATAGTCATATCGGCGGGGACGGCGGGAAGTTGAGGTCCATGAACGGATGTTAAGCCTGGGGCGGACCAAGATGTGAAGGTACTGACGGACCGGGGCGGCGGTTTTCCGGTCCAAGACCCCAATCTTTGCCTATCGGTAATCTCACCTGTTCCGGGTCGTCGTCTTGGATTCCCTGCGTAGGGGTCGCAGGATGTCAGCCTGATTTCGTCACCGAAGGAGCGTGCCATGTCCTCACATCCCGTGAAGATCCCCGGCCCCGACCATCCCATCACGATCGCGCCGGCGGGTGGCAGGGTGGTGGTGCGTGACGGCGACCGGGTCGTCGCCGACACCCGCGACGCGCTCGTGCTCAAGGAAGCCAGCTACCCGCCCGTGTTCTACATCCCCCGTGCCGATGCCGACATGGCCTCGTTGCGCCGGACCGAGCACCATACGCATTGTCCTTACAAGGGTGAAGCCTCGTATTACAGCCTCCCGGGCAACGAGGAAAGGGCGATCAATGCGATCTGGACCTACGAGGAGCCGCACGAGGCGGTCTCGTCGATCCGCGGTCACCTCGCTTTCTATCCCGACCGCGTGCGCATCGAGCACACGCCCGGCTGACCGTCCCGCCACGGAGCCCATCCATGCAAGCTTTCGTCGACACCACCTGGGCGCCAGGCGCCGCCTCCCACCGCGCCGGCACGAGCGCGACCGCCGCCCGATGTCAGCCCGGCCTCTCGCTCCGCGAACGTTACGACGCCGTGCGGGCGCGTACCGAGGCGCTCGTCGCGTCGCTCGGCCCGGAGGACATGGTCGTCCAGTCGATGCCCGATGCCAGCCCCGCCAAATGGCACCTGGCGCACACGACATGGTTCTTCGAGACCTTCCTGCTCGGACCGAACGTGCCCGGCTACGACGTCTTCGATGCCGAATTCGGGTATCTCTTCAATTCCTACTACGAAACCGTCGGCCCGCGTCATCCGCGACCGTTGCGCGGCTTGCTGACCCGGCCGTCGATCGATCGCGTGATCGCCTATCGCCATCACGTGGACACGCATATGCGGGCCTTTCTCGCTGGCGCGATAGGCCCCGAGCTGGAAGCGCTGCTGCGGCTCGGCTTCGCCCATGAGGAACAGCACCAGGAACTGCTGGTGATGGATGTGCAGCACCTGTTCGCGCAGTCGCCGCTGAAACCGGCCTTCGATCCGGCATGGTCCGCGCCGGCACCCGGTCCGACAGGCCGGTTCCGCCCGGTGGGCGGTGGGCCGGTGCGCATCGGTGCCGTCGACGAATCCTTCGCCTTCGACAACGAAGGTCCCAGGCACACGGTTTGGCTGGAGCCGTTCGAGATCGCCGACCGCCTGGTCACCAACGGCCAATGGCTGGCCTTCATGGCGCTCGGCGGCTATCGCCGCGCCGACCTGTGGCTTTCCGACGGATGGGCTCAGCGCCAGGAGGAAGGATGGGAATCGCCGCTCTACTGGCAGCACGACGGCGAAGCCTGGTCGCACATGACTCCCGGCGGCTGGCGGCCGGTCGATCCCGACGCGCCGGTAACCCATGTCAGTTACTACGAAGCGGAGGCTTTCGCGCGCTGGGCCGGTGCACGTCTGCCGACGGAAGCGGAGTGGGAGCACGCCATGCGTACACGCGACGACCTGGAGCAGGTCGACGATGTCGCCTGGCAGTGGACGGCCAGTTCGTACTCGCCGTATCCGGGGTTTCGCGCGGCGGACGATGCGGTCGGTGAGTACAACGGGAAGTTCATGATCGGCCAGATGGTCTTGCGTGGTGGCGCCAGCGTCACGCCGTCAGGGCACGCACGGATCTCGTACCGTAATTTCTACCGGCCCGGGCAGCGCTGGATGTTCAGCGGCGTGCGCCTCGCGCGCGATCCCGCGTTCACGCCGGATGGCGACCGCCTGGCCTTCCTGCGCGACACGCTGGCCGGGCTGTCCTCGTCACCGAAGACCTTCTCGCCGAAGTACTTCTACGACGGGGCGGGGTCCGACCTGTTCGAGGCGATATGCGTCACGCCGGAGTATTATCCGACGCGCACGGAGACGGCCTTGCTTCATGAGATCGCTCCTGCGCTCGCCGCAGGTATTCCGCAAGGCGCCGTGCTGCTCGAATTGGGCAGTGGGGCGAGCGACAAGACGCGGATGCTGCTCGACGCCGCGCCCTGGATTTCCGCCTACGTTCCGGTGGATATCAGCGCCGCCGCGCTGGATGGCGCGGTGACTCGTTTGCGTGAGGCGTATCCGTCGCTCGCGGTGCATCCGGTGGTGGGTGATTTCACCCACGCGATCGAGGTTCCGAAGGCCTTGGCGGGACGTCCCGTCGTGGCGTTCTTCCCTGGTTCCACGATCGGCAATTTCACGCCAGCGGAGGCCATCGCCTTGCTGCGTTCGGTGCGGGAACGGCTCGGGCCGGGTGCGCGCTTCATCGTGGGAGCGGATCAGGTCAAGGACGTGGACGTGCTGCTCGCCGCCTATGACGATGCCGCCGGCGTGACCGCCGCGTTCAACCGCAACGTGCTCGTTCGCATCAACCGTGAACTCGACGGCGATTTCGATCCCGAGGCGTTCGAACACCGCGCGGTGTGGAACGCGGAACTCGAACGCATCGAGATGCACCTGGTGAGCCGCGAGGCGCAGCGCGTGACGGTCGCCGGTCAGTCGTTCGCCTTCGCCGCCAGCGAGTCGATCCACACGGAGAACTCGCACAAGTTCACGCCGGCGTCGTTCGCATTACTGGCGGAAGCGGGTGGGTGGCGGATCGAGAAGGAATGGGTGTCGGCGGCGCCGGCGTTCGGAGTGTTTTCCCTGGTGGCGGCTTCGTAGGGGATCGGCCGCCTTCTACCGGCTACGAGCATCGCGGCCGAGGCCGCTTCCCACCCTGTGTGCCGCTTGCAGGGTGGGATGCTGCTTGCAAGGGGTGGGAAGCGCCCTGGGGCGCGATCGCTCACCGAACCTCGATCACCTTCATGTAACCCCCATCCGAAACGCTGACCACCGAGCGCCGGTGGCCCTGCATCTTCACCGCGTCGTCCACCGAGGCGCCGATCGCCGAAGCGGTCTCGGCCACGCCCACCGGCTTGTTGCCGCGACGCTTCTGCTTTCCCGCGAAGCGGGCGTGGTTGTAGCCCGACCAGCTGGTGAATACGACGGCACAGGCGATGGCCACGATGAGGATGACGTTGATATCGCCGCCGTCGCCGATCGGACCGAGCACGTGCAACTGCAACCAGGCGCTGCGCACGCCGAACGCCCACGCGCCCAGGGTGAGCAAGGGCAGCCACAGGAAGACCCAGAATAGCCAGGCGAAGATGGTGACGGTGGTGAACACCGCCTTTTGCGCCTTCGATTGACGTTCGGGCCGCTGGATGAGGATGGCTTCGGCTTTCATCGCAGTCCCCTGTCCGGGCTGACCCAGACCGCGCGCGTGCCCTTGCGTTTCAGCAAGGCCTTGGGCATCGCGACGATCGAGGTCGCCGTGTTGAGCAGCCAGTACACCAGCGGGTACCAGATCATCCAGTAGTAGTTGCGGCCGATGCGCGTCTCGTAGCGACGGTCCACCAGCAGGCTGATGAGGAACTGGAGCAGGCAGATCGCGCCGAGCACCACGCCATGCCATTGCGGCAGCAGCGTGTCGATGTACAGCGACGGTGGCAGATCGATAAAGCGACCGAGCAACCAGAGCACGATGATGATGGCCATGGTGTACGACCAGAGCAGGCTCATCACGTATTCGAACGCTACAGGCCACATGCGCCGCTGGCGCCACTTGAACAGTTTCGTCGTGTAGCGCAGGAGGACCTCGGACCCTCCCTGGGCCCAGCGCAGGCGCTGCTTCCACAAGCCGCGAAGCGTTTCCGGCATGAGGATCCAGCACAGCGCGTTCGGCTCATAGCGGATTTCCCAATGGCGCATCTGCAACCGCCAGCTCACGTCGATGTCCTCGGTGACCATGTCGGTGTTCCAGTAACCCACGTCGTGCAGCGCGCTCTTGCGGAAACAGGCGATCACGCCGGATACCGTGAAGATGCGCCCATACACGCGCTGCGCACGCTTGATCAGGCCGATGATCGAGGAGAACTCGCCGACCTGCAGCTTGCCCAGCAAGGTGGAGCGGTTGCGGATGCGCGGGTTGCCCGTGACCGCGGCGACGCGCGGGCTTTCGAGCATGTGCATCATCATCCAGTGCGTGGCGTAGTCGTCGAGCAGGGCGTCGCCGTCGACGCAGACAAGGAAGTCCGAGCGGGCGGCGAGCGCCGCCGCGCGCAGGCCCATGGCCTTGCCCTGGTTGCTCGACATGTGGATCACGCGCAGGGCGGGGTACTGCTCCATCAGCTGGTCGAGTTGCGCGCCGGTGTCGTCGGTGGAACCGTCGTTGATCGCGATGATCTCGAAGTTCGGGTATTGCTGCGTGGCGAGGTGCGCGATGGTCTCGCGTACCTGGTCGCCCTCGTTGTGGCAAGGCACGACGAGGGTGACCATCGGATAAGAGGGCAGCACGTGCGGTTGCACGCGTGCCGGCTCGCGGCGCTCCCAGCGCACGAAATAGATGATGCCGCCGCTCATCCAGATGAGCGACATCACCAAGGGATAGTAGAAGGCGAACTCGAGTAGCGCGTGCAGGATGCCGCTGTTCATCGCGCGGGCTCCCGGTAAGGATAATCGGCCGCCGAGATATAGGGACGTATCGCTTCCAGGGCGGGATGGTCGTGGACGAAGTCGTCCGGGTAGTAGCCGATGTGGCGCGCACCCGCGGCCTGCACCGCGCGCATGCGCGCGGCGAGGTCGCGATCGGCGATCGGCTGGTGCGTTCGCCAGTCTCGCGTGGCGAACTCGAACAGCGTGCGCTCCATGGCCCCCGGCGTGGCGTTCACCTGCGCGACGAGCGTGCGGTACCAGCCCAACCGGTCGGCTTGCCGGTCGAGTTGGGGCATGGCCATGATCGCGGTCATGTCGTAGGCGTTGTTGAAGGCCGGCAGCGCCTGCGCGAACCAGGCCTCGGCCTTCGGTTGCAGGATCGGCCGTGCGTAGATGTTGCGCGCGGTGAGTAACTGCGGGCGCCAGCGTTTCATGCGCCGGGCCAGTTCCAGGGTGAAATCGATCAACGCCTGCGTGTTCTGCGCCGGCGTATTCCTGGCCCAGGGGCCGAGGTTATCGGTATCGCGCAGGTAGGCGTCGTCGGAGAACAACACGCCGGCTTCGTCGGTGTGCATCGCCAGGTCTTCGTAGACGTCGCCGATCAGGCCACGCACCGTGGCGTCGTACGGCGCCAGGCGGTAGTGATCGCCGCCGGGCTTGGGTTCGCCCGCCAGCGAGGGCAGGTCCTTGCCGTTCGGGAAACGGAAGGCCAATACCGGCATCCATGCATACACGCGAACGCCGGCGCGGGTACGCAACTGCCACGACACGCGCGAGAAGAGATCGGCGCGCACCGGCAGGTGGCGGTTCGGAAAATACACGGCATCGGCCACGCCGTCGCCGTCGGGGTCCGCATAGGCCTGCAACCACACCACGCTCGGATGCATGCGCTTGATCCGGTCGAGCAGGTGGGACAGGTTGCGATCCTGCTGGGCGGGATCGGGATCGTAGACGTAGTCGAGATCGACCTGCACGGCACGTATCGGGTCGACTCGCGTCTGGTGGCGCATCAGCCAGCCGAGGCGGTTGGCGGTGACGTTGCCGCTGACCAGCAGTCGCGGAATCGTGCGCCCCGGGACCAGGTTGGGCAGGTTGTCGCCGAGGCTGAAGGTCACCGTCATGCCCAGCTCGCCGGCGATGTCGCGACCTACCTGGGTATACGCGCCGTACGGCCACGCGATCGCGCGCGGCCGTACGCCGATGTGCTTCTCGATCTCGTCCGCGCTGTGTGTAAGGTCGGTGCGGATGCGATCCGCATATTCGCCGGCGGTTTCGTAACGCCGCTTCGCCGTGTCGTAGGCCAGAGCCGCCGCCGTGGGCAGCAGGTTGCCCTGCGGATTCGCGTTCAGGCCCTGGTGCATCTGCCAGGAGTGCGAAGCGAACTCGACCAGGCGGGAAGCATGCATTTCCGCGACCTGCTCCCAGGTCAGAAAGCACGAGCGGTCGCAATCGGCCCCGTTGTAGGGCATGCGTTGCCCCGGTGCCATGTCCATCCAGGAGCCCACCAGTGCCTGCACCGCGGGGTAGTTATAAGCCCGCAACAGGGGATAGACGCGCGTGTAGAAGCTTTCCAACCCGTCGTCGAAGGTCAGCAGGACGGCGTTGGCGGGCAGCGGAGCACCGCCATGGCTGGCTTGCACGACCTGGTCGAGACTGACGACGTGGTAACCGTTGGCCTTGAGCCAGTCGAAGTGGGCGACGAGATGGTCGGTGCTGGTGGCGTCCGGATCGCGATCGGCGGTCAGGCCGACGTCGTCGCGGACGTCATGGTAGGCGAGCACGATGAGGCGCGGCTGCACGGATGCGGCCGGCTGCGCGAACGCAGGAAGCGCGAGCCCGAGCAGGGCAAGCAGGATCAACAGCGGGCGCATCGTACTCATTCTCCCCAGTGCATCGTCAGGTCGAGGACGACGCGGTGTTCGCGACGGCCGTCGTAAGGTTGGTTGTGCCAGCCGATGCCCCAGCCGAAATGCACGCCGGGGCCGGTCTGGATCGTCTGGCCATAACGTACGGTGGCCATCCAGTCGGTGGCGAAACCTTGTTCGGCGTACTGGCCCACGGCCACGTCGATGCGCTGGGTCACGCTTCGCTCGTAGAACTGGCCGAGCAGGTTTTCCAGCCGGCCGGTGACCGCATAGCTGTGATCGCGGCGCGGATTGAAGTAGGGACGGTCGGTTCGCGTGTTCATCGAGCCGCCGAGTTCCAGGCCGCCATCGAGGGTGAGGTTCGGCGCCGTGTGCAGGCGCTGCGTCAGCGTGGCGAGCCAGCCGCTGCGTTTGTTGCCGTCGCTGAAATCGTCGCGCGACAGGCCGAGCCGGGCCTGGGTGAGTTCGCTGGCACGCCAGGTCACGGCGGTATCCAGCGTCTTCGCCGAGATGCCGTAGTACTGCGCACGCAGCGGGGTATCTTCGCCGGCGGTGCTGAAATCGGCGGCCCACGACCAATGATCGCTCAGCGACCAGTCGAAGCCGGCTTCGATCGCCGTCTTGTCCACGTAGCTGTCGGTCGCGGGCAGCGCCTGCACGTACGCTTCGAGGCGACGGGCGTAGCCACGGATGCCGAAGCCCACGCGACTGCGCCGCACGTCGCCCTCGGGCAGGTCCGCGGTCGAATAGCGGCCGAGCGCGATCACGCGCCAGTGATCGTCGATGAGCGGGCTGGCGATGGTCGCCTGGGTGGTGCCGTCGCGATCGCCGAAGTCGGGGCTGGAGCCCTTGCCCTGTTCGGTGCCCAGGTCGAACTGCCACCCGCGTTCGCGATCCCATGAGCGCAGCGCGCGCTCGACGCGGCCGTTGCGATCGGCCAGGGTCTGCGCGAGGGCGAGGTTCTCGTCCACGCCCTCGTAGTCGTTCAGCGCCCGGCTTGCGTCGGCCTCGCCGATATACGCACCGACATCGCGGCGGTCGAGCGTGGCGGCGATGTTGAAATCGTCCTGTGCGCGGCGGGGCCAGCCACGGGCGAGTTCCACCATGCCCAGTTCGCGGCGGATCTGCGAATTGGCCGGGGCTTCGCGGCTGAGCGGTTCCAGCCGGGCATACGCTTCCGCCGGCATGTTCACGTACTCGCGCAATGTCGCGGCGTTGAGGTCGGCGTCGACCTTGCGCGCATTCTGGATCGGCAGGCGGATGCCGGGCACGCGCTCCCACGCCGGTTCCTTCGCGGCCAGGTCGTCGATCGTCCTGAACGCCTTCGCCGTCTCGCCCGCCTCGAGGTAGGCGTACATCAGGCCGATCCGCGGTTCGCTTTCGTTGGCGCCGTAGGGGCCGGGGTCCTTCGCGATGCTCGCTTCGTAGAGGGTGGCGGCTTCGGCCGGCCGGCGCTTCACCAGCAGGGCGTCGGCCGCGGCGCGTTGGACGTAAGGAGGCAACTCGACGCCTTGCTTGCGCAAGGCGTCGTAACGCGAGACGGCCTCGTCGGCGAGGCCGGCGCGATCCAGCGCGACGAGCAGGTCGAGTTCCGCGCGTTGGCGCAAGCCGGCGGGCAGCGCCGGGTCGTCGGCCAGGCGGCGTGCGTCGGCGACCGCGCGATCGGCTTCGGCGTAGGGATGGGTGGGATCGGCGGGTTCGCCGTCGGCCCAGCGTATTTCCTGGGCGACGTGGTCGGCGTCGCGGCGGTGCGTCGCGGCGGCATCCGGGGCCGGCCGCAGTTTTTCCGCCAATTCCTTGGCGCGCGTCGTTGCGCCCAATTCCGTCAATAACGTGACGTTGAGCGCCTGCGCCTCACCATCGGCGGGCCAGCGGTCGAGGATCGCCTGGCAGAGGGCGAGGGCGTCCACGCGGTGGCCCGCATCCCGCTCCTGGTGCAGCCTGGCCATCAGCGCATCGCGCTCCGCGGGCTTGTCGGCGGCCACGGCCAACGGTCCGTGCAGTGCCAGCAGCAATGCCAGGCACAGTCGTCCCCTTGCCACACGCCTGTTGCGCGGAGCTGTCATCGAATTCCGTCCCATCCTGTAAACATGATCCCTAACGGCCGTTCCGGATGGTCATTACCGGCACGGGGTGAAAAGAAGAACGGTATTTTCGCTGCAAGCACCATGCCGAGGGTAGCCGGCACCGCGAAAAGGCATGCCGGCCATCGCGGCTAGGCCGAAAGGCATAGCCTCGACGCAAACTCCATCATCGTCTGTCGACGTGGCGTGTGCGCCCGCGGCGCGCTCAGGTCCGGGCGGACTCGATGGGCAGCAGCAGGGTCGCCGCCAAGCCATGCGCCGTATTGCCCAGCACGACATCACCGCCGTGGCCGCGCACGATGCTGCGCGCGGTGGGCAGGCCGAGGCCGACGCCGCCGGTGTTCCGGTTTCGCGAGCTCTCGCCGCGGAAGAAGGGACGGAACACGGTCTCCTGAAGCGGCTCGGGAATGCCCGGCCCGTTGTCGAGGATGCGCAGTCGCACGTGCTCGATGTCCGTGTCGAGTTCGACGTGGGTCTGGCCGCCATAGCGCATGGCGTTCCCCAGCAGGTTCGCGATGGCTCGCTTCAGCGCGATCGGGCGACCTTCATAGATCAACCGGGCAGGGCCGGCGTAGGTCACCTCGCCACCTTCGTCGCGGCCGTCGTCGATCACGGTCTGGACCAGCTCGGCGAGGTCGAAACGGGTGGGAGCCTCTTCCTCGCCGTCGCCCCGGAAGAAGGCGAGGGCGGCGTCGATCATGGAGCGCATTTCGTCCACGTCGGCGAACAGCTTGCGCTGTTGCTCGGGCTCGTCGATGTATTCGCCGCGCAGGCGGATACGCGTGAGCGGCGCGCGCAGGTCGTGGGAGATCGCCGCCAGCATATCCGTGCGGTCGCGGACGAACCGCTGGATGCGCCCCTGCATCTCGTTGAAGGCCCGCATGGCCACTCGCAGCTCCATCGGACCCTCGGGACGTATCGGCGGCGCCTTCACGTCGGCGCCGAAACGTTCGGCGGCCGCGGCGAGCCGACGCATGGGCCGGGAGAGGTGGCGGCTGGCCACCGCGGCCACGACCACGCTGGAGAACATCACGAACAGCCCGATCACCAGGTAGCGCGTGTAAGGGTGGACGCCCCAGATGCGCGTGGCGGTGTCGAAAGTCAGCCAGCTGCCGTCGTCCATTTGCACGGCGAGCATGTAGTGGGTCTGTCCGGAGCGCCCCTCGGGATCGTCGTCATGCGGGTCGAAGGCTTCCATTCGCCGGTGCCCGAGTATCTCCACCAGTGGCTCCTTGAACGATGTCGCATCCTGGTCCGAAGCCGGCATCGGCACCTGGTCACGCGATGCGTACCAGTGCACGCCGTATTCCTCGTGATCCGAGATCGCGGCGGCCATGCGTGGCCGGTCGGCCACGGGAGTGGCGTCCACGGCCTTCAACATGATGCCCATCTGCTTCAAGAGTCCGCTCCGGACGATATCCGGTCGGGCCCAGACGCTGGCGAAGGCGATGACGGCGACATTGAGCAGCGCCACCATGAGGATGGCGAAGACGATGTTCACCATCAGCCAGCCGGCGAGCGTGTTCAAGCGCCAGTTGAAGACGCTCATGTGCTCTCCACCGGCACGGCGAACATGTAGCCGGCGTTGCGGATGGTGCGGATCAATTCCGGTGCCGCGCTGTCATAGCCGAGTTTGCGGCGCAGGCGGCTCACCTGCACGTCGATGCTGCGATCGAAGGCTTCGTGGCGGTTGCCGCGTGCCAGGTCGATCAGTTGCTCGCGCGTGAGCACGCGCTGCGGATGCTCGACGAAGGCCAGCAGGAGATCGAATTCACCGCCGGACAACGGGACGAGGGTGCCGTCGCCCGCGCGAAGCTCGCGACGCGCGACGTCGAGTTGCCAGCCGGCGAAGCGCACGGCCACGCGCGTGCCCGTGGCCGGGCCCGGCAACGCGGCGTCCGCGCGACGCAGGATGGCGCGCACGCGCGCCAGCAATTCGCGCGGATCGAACGGCTTCGCCAGGTAATCGTCGGCGCCGACTTCCAGGCCGACGATGCGCTCGGAGGTGGCGCTGGTGGCGGTCACCATGATGATCGGCAGCGATGACTTCGCGCGCACGCGCCGGCATAGCGACAGGCCGTCCTCGCCGGGGAGCATGAGGTCCAGCGTCATCAGGTCGTACGTGCCACGGGCCAGTCGTTCGTCCATGGCCACGCCGGACGAGGCCACGTCCACTTCGAAGCCATTGCGTTCGAGGAAGCGCCGGAGAAGGGCACCGATTTCCTCGTCGTCGTCCACTACCAGGATGCGTCTCAAGCCCGTCGGTCTCGTTGCGAAAATACCGTCGTTATAGCCGCTGGAGTGCGCCAAGTCATTTATTTCACGGTCGAAACAATATGTCGCCACCGCAGGAAAACAGACAAATCGAAGCAAACGTCCATGGGCACGCTTGTCACACCTCTTCCCATCAGGTGCCACGATGCGTCTGCCCGTCCTCGTTCGTTCCCGCCTGCGCGGCCGTCCACGCGACCCTTCCATCGAGGCGATCGCGATCGCCTCGCGCCTCGAGCCCGATCCCACGCTCCGCGACGATTGGTTCCACCATGATCCCATCCACGAACTTCGCGGCCTGACCGCGGAACGCGCCATCGCTTCGGGCAAGGCCGGCGAACTGGTGCGGTTGTTGCGCTCCATCGAAGCGGGGAGGCGCGGACGATGACGCGTCGCTTCTTCTCCGTGGCGATGGGTGGCTTGCTTGCCGTGCCGGCCGTCGCACTGGCCGCCGAGGATGCCGGTTCCTCGTGGGCGCTCGGTGCGGGTTTCGGCGTGGTGCGCCGGCCGTACAAGGGCATGGATAACGACACCGTGGCGTTCCCTTTCATTCGTTATGAAAGCCAACGGCTCAACATCCTCGGCACCGGCGCCGACTTCAAGTTCGCCCCGGTCGGCGCGTTCTCTTTCCGCCTGCGCGCTCGCTACGACTTCGGCGATGGCTACGATGCCGGCGATTCCTCGTTCCTGCGCGGGATGGCCGACCGCAAGGGTGGATTCCGGGCGGGTGCCGCCGTGGTCTGGCGACCCGGTCCGATGGAGATGTCGCTCGACTGGCTGGCAGGCCTGGGCAGCGCCAAGGGAAAGAAGGCCAACCTGAGCTTGGGGGTGCCGCTCCACGCCGGTCCGCTGCGAATCACGCCCTACGTCGCCGCCGGATGGGTCGATCGGACCTATGCCACCTGGTATTTCGGCGTCCGCTCGTCCGAGGCGCGTCCCGGTCGTCCCGCCTATGAGGCGGATGCGACGGTGAACGTCTCGGCCGGCGTTCGTGCCGACTACCCGTTCGCCCAGCGCCATGCCTTGTTCCTGGACGTGAGCGGCACGCGCTACGGAAGCGAGATTCGTGACAGCCCCATCGTCGACCGGTCGAACTCGACGATGGTCCGGGTCGGTTACGCCTACCGGTTCTGACGCGTCAGGGGTTGACCGAGGCCTGCAATGCGGCGGCCAGGCCGGCGTCGCCGCTCAGTACGTCCTTCCAGGCAAGCGACACGCCGTTTCGCTTGCCCTTGGCTACCAGTTTCAGGCCGTCGGGGTCGATGGTGAGGGTATAGGCCTGGCCATCGACCTCGAGTTCGCGTTTGAGCGGTTTATCCAGCGGGGTCATGGATCGGACTCCTTGGAAGGGGCCCCAAGCATGTGGCCAGCTTTGTCTGGGACCGGTGTAGGCGGCCCAAAAAGGGAAATTAGGGTATATTGGCCCTCAAGCCCCTCCGGAGTGCCGTCATGGCCATGACCCTCAAGCTCGACGCCATCGAAGACCTTCCGCATACCGCCGCTTCCGACGTGAAGAAGCTCGGCTGGCGCGGCGTGATGCGGGCGATCGGCCGCGCGGGGAAAGTGGTGGTGACGAACCACAGCGAGCCCGAGGCGGTGATCCTCTCCGCGGGGGAATACGAGATCATCATGCGCGCGCTCAACGATGCGGGGTCGCGGCACGAGTCCGCGCTCGACGCGCTTCGCCACCGTTTCGATGAACGCCTCGCCTCGCTACAGGCCGACGATGCCGGCGACCGCCTGCGTTCCCTCATGCGCGGCCGGACGACGTTGGTTGGCAAGGTCAAGGCCGGGGACACGCATTGAAGGAACGCCCCGTCCTCTACGTGTTAGCGGGAGTGAACGGCGCGGGCAAGAGTTCCATCGGCGGTTACCGCCTGCGAGAGGCCGGACTCGACTGGTTCAACCCGGACACCTTCGCACGCGAGTTGGTCGCCGACACCGGATGCGCGCAGGTGGAAGCGAACGCCGTCGCATGGAGCGAAGGCATGCGCCGCTTCGACGATGCGATGGCACGTGGCACGACTTACGCTTTCGAGACCACGCTGGGCGGTAACACGGTTCCCGCGAAGATCGCCGCCGCCGCGCGGACGCACGATGTACTCATGTGGTTTTGTGGACTGTCGTCGCCCGAGCGGCATATCGCCCGTGTCGCCGCGCGCGTCGCCGCCGGCGGGCACGACATTCCGGAAGCGAAGATCCGCGAACGCTACGTCGCGGCGCTGGAGAACCTCATCGCGCTGCTGCCGGCGATCACCTTGCTGCAGGTGTACGACAACAGCGTGGATGTCGCGCGTGGCGAAGCGATTCCCGATCCGCTGTTCATCGCCGAGATCGCCGATGGCCGCTTGATCGGCCCCACCGACATCGATGCGTTGCGGCGCACGCCGGAATGGGCGAAGCCCGTTCTCGAAGCGGCGCTTTCCTCATGAGCGCCGAGGGCGGCGCATGGGAAGTGGGCGCGGCCTTCCTCAAGCTCGGCCTCACCTCGTTCGGCGGCCCGGTCGCGCACCTGGGTTACTTTCGTCGCGAATTCGTCGAACGGCGGCGCTGGCTCGACGAGGAGCATTTCAGCCAGTTGCTCGCGCTATGCCAGTTCCTGCCGGGGCCGGCCAGCAGTCAGCTCGGTTTTTCGATCGGCTTGCTTCGCGCGGGATGGACGGGCGCCATCGCCGCTTTCGTCGCCTTTACCTTGCCCTCCGTCCTTCTGCTGTTCGCCTTCGCCACGTTGAGCGCGTATCTGGCCGGGCCGCTGGGGCAAGGTGCGATCCATGGATTGAAGCTGGTCGCCGTGGCGGTCGTCGCCCATGCGGTGCTGGGCATGGGCCGTACGCTGACCCCGGATCGCACGCGCCTCCTGATGGCCGCAGCCGCCGCGGGCGCGATCGCGTTCGGCACGGGTCCCGCGATGCAGCTGGGTGTTGTGGTGTGTGGTGCCGTGCTCGGGCCATGGTTGTGCCGTGGCGTGCAGGCGCGGCAAGGCGAGACGTTCCCGCTGGCCTATGGCCGGTCCATGGGTTTCGCCTTGCTTTGCGTGTTCGCGTCGTTGCTCCTGTTCGCCTTGATCGTCGCACCGGGCCTGTCGCCGCTGGGGCGGGTGGCTGGCGCGTTCTATCGCGTCGGTGCGCTCGTGTTCGGCGGCGGGCATGTCGTGCTGCCGCTGTTGAAGCAGGCCGTCGTCGATCCCGGCTGGATAGGCAACGACACCTTCCTCGCGGGCTATGGAGCGGCGCAGGCGGTACCCGGCCCGATGTTTTCCCTGTCCGCATTCCTTGGCTATCGCTTGCAAGGGGAGCAGGGCGGATTCGCCGGGGCGTTCGTGGGATTGATGTCGATCTTCCTGCCGGGCCTGCTGCTGGTGGCTGGCGCCTTGCCGTTCTGGCGCGCGCTGGCCATGCGCAACGACGCGGCGCGCATGCTCGCCGGCGTGAACGCGGTGGTGGTCGGCATGCTGGCGTACGCGTTTTACGATCCGGTGTGGATCAGCGCGGTGCACGATGTGCCGGACGCCGCCATCGCCGCCGCGGCTTTCGGCTTGCTCATCGCGCGTTGGTCGGCCTTGCCGGTGGTCGCGCTATGCGTGGCGGCGGCCGTGGCGCGCGTGGCGTTGGGCTGAAGGCGTCAAAGCAGCTTGCGGTACACGATGAAGCCGGACTTTTCCGCCACCTTCTCGTAGAGCTGCATGGCGTGCGTGTTCGTCTCGTGGGTCTGCCAGTAGACACGTCCCGCACCCGCCTTTCCGGCCTCGGTGTACACACGTTCGATCAAGGCGCGGCCGATGCCCGTGCCACGCGAGGCCTCCGTCGTGTACAGGTCCTGCATGTAGCAGTTGTCGCTCGTGCTGGTGGTGGTGCGATGGAACAGGAAGTGCGCCAGGCCGAGCAGCTGGCCCGAGCGCTCGGCGACCAGGGCGTGCATGGGTTCGGCGGCATCGAGGAAACGCGCCCAGGTCGCCAGCGTGATGGGCTCCGGTAGCGCTGTCGCTCCTTCCCGGCCATAGAACGCGTTGTAACCGTCCCACAGGGGTTTCCAGGCGTCGAAGTCCCGGTCGGTCACGTACCTGATCGTGAGGGGCTCGGCCATGTTTTCACCTGGGAGGGTTAGGGTGCCTTCATGATGCCGCGTTCGCTGAACGTTTGGGGCAACGGCATGGGCAGGGCGGCTTGGGAGGTACGGCTGGTGGAAGCCCAAATCAAAATGCCCGGCTGATGACAGTCGGGCATTGATTCTTGGTGGAGCGGAGGAGGATCGAACTCCCGACCTTCGCATTGCGAACGCGACGCTCTCCCAGCTGAGCTACCGCCCCACACGAGCGGGGCATGTTAGCAGGGCTTCCGGCGGTCGCCAAGAGGGGTTTCAGGCGCGCAATTGCGAGATGAAGGCGCGTGCCATGGGGCCGGGAAGGCTGTCCTTGCGGTAGACCACGTGCATCGGCAGCGTCATGTTGCGGGTGTTGTAGCCCTCCACTTCCAGGGTGACGAGCGTGCCCTCGTCGAGCTCCTTGCGCACCATGTGCAGCGGCATGTGACCCCAGCCCAGCCCGGCGACGAGGAAGGCGTGCTTGGCGCCCATGTCGGCCAGGCGCCAGATCAGCGGCGAGACGACGCCGAAGCTGCGGCCATCCGATAGCGCGGTGCGGTCGGTGAGGACCAGTTGCACGTGTTTTCCGGCCGTGTCCTTGTCGACCTCACCCTTGATCGCGGCCAGCGGATGCATCGGCGACGCGACAGTGGTGAAGGGAAGGTCCAGCAGCGGTTCGGCGCGCACCTCCTCGGGTATCAATGGCAGCGAGCCGACGATGCCGACCCGGCAAGTACCGTCGACGACTGGCTGGATGACGCCGCCCAGCGCTTCCACGTAGAGCCGCAGCGGCGTGTGTGGGAAGAATTCACGGCAATAACCGGCGGCACGGGTGACACCGTGCATGGGATACATCACGTCGATCGCCACCGACAGCTCGGGCTCCAGGCCTTCCTTCATCGAGCGTGCGCGTGCCTTGAAGCTGTCCATGCCGTCGGCGACGCCGCGTGCGTCGCGGAGCAGGGCGTGTCCGGCTTCCGTCAGTCGCGGGTAGCGTTGGCTGCGATCGAACAAAGGGACGCCCAATTGGGCCTCCAGGTTCAGAAGCGTCTGGCTAACGACCGATTGCGCGCGACGCAACTTGCGCCCCGCCGCGGAGAAGCTGCCTTCCTCGGCGGCGGCGATGAAGGTCCGGAGTTGGTCGAGGGTGACGCCGTCAAGCATATGTATCGTTAAATAAGATGGATTCCATCGAAATATAAAGGCTATTCGGATACTTCGCCACCGTCTAACCTCTCTCCCATACCACCTACACACGTATCCACCGAGGATATTTATGAGCGGCAATGTCGAAACCCCTGTACTCAAGAGCACCACCGAACTGGTGGGACGCCTCTTTCTCGTCGGCCTGTTCCTGCTCTCCGGGTTCGGCAAGATCGCGGCCTATGCGGCGACGGCCGGCTACATGACCGCGATGGGCGTACCGTCCGCTGTGCTGCCCCTGGTGATCGCGACCGAGGTTCTCGGCGGAATCGCCATCCTGCTGGGTTGGAAGACCCGCATCGTCGCCGTCCTCCTGGCCGGGTTCACCCTTCTCACCGGCATCGTCTTCCATCACGACTTCGCCGATCAGATCCAGATGATCATGTTCATGAAGAACGTCTCCATCGCGGGTGCCTTCCTCCTGCTTGCCGCCAACGGCGCCGGCCGGTTCAGCCTCGACGCCCGCACGCGTCGTCTTTCCTAAGCGAATCCAGGAGGCACAGCCATGAACTACGCCATCATCGGGTCGGGCGCCATCGGCGGCGCCCTCGCCACCCAGTTCGCCCGCAGCGGTATAGCCGCCGTCATCGCCAACCGCCGCGGCCCGGATTCGTTCCACGAAGACTTCACCACGCGGGTCACGCCGGTCGATATCGATCGTGCGGTCGATGCCGGCATCGTGATCCTTGCCGTGCCCTTCGACGCGGTGGCCGATGTCGCGGCGCTGCGCCCCGACTGGTCGGGAAAGATCGTGGTCGACGCCACCAACGCCATCGAGTTTCCGGCGTTCCGGCCGCGCAACCTCGGCGGCCGTCCATCCACGGCTATCGTGCAGGCTTCGTTCCCCGGCGCACACGTGGTCAAGGCGTTCAATACCTTGCCGGCACCCGTACTCGCCGAGGACCCCCGGCGAGACGGTGGTAACCGCGTGATCTTCGTCTCGGGGGATCATGCCGAGGCGAACGACACCGTGGCCGAGCTTGTCGCCTCGCTGGGATTCAGCCCGATCGTTCTGGGCAAGATCGCCGACGGTGGATTGCTACAGCAATTCGGTGGCGCGCTGATGGTGCAGGACCTGTTGAAGCAGCGCTGAGAACGGTTGGAGCAGGGAAGGCCGCCGGGCGCCTCGAGAAGGGCGCCGGCGGCTCTTTCGTTACGGCAGGAGGGCCGACAAGCGCTCGAAGAGGACCTCGCGCCGCCAGCCTTCCAGCGCTTCGGGCCATGCGCCGGTCATGACGAATTCCTCCATCGAGCGTCGGGCGCAAAGCAGGCCCGGCGGGAGGTCGAGCTGGGTGGCGAGGGTGTCGATGGCGCTGCGCATCTCGTTGATGGCCCGCTTCGCTTCGCCCATGGGATGACCGACGACCGGGGCCGTGGCCGCGACCTCGTCGCTATCCACGGGGCGTTGAAGCAGCTCGAAGAGTTCCTGCCGCTGCGCGGATCGCAGGGCACGCGTGCCGCGGGTGCGTTCGTCGAGGTGGGCTTGCGTGCCGGGGATGTTACCGGCGAGGTCCAGCGCCTGGACATCCTCCAGGAGCCACGAGCGCGGCTTGTCCAGTTCGCGCGCCGTGGTTTCGCGCCAGCGCAGCACGCGGCGGAGCAGGGCCTGTTTCTCCACAGGCCATTCGCTGGCCGCCTTGAACCCGCGTTGCGGTTGCGGATCGCCTTCACGATGGCTGGCGCGGCGCTTCATGCGCGCGCAATCCTCGGCATGCCAGCCGGCGCGGCCGCGCTCGTCCAGGCGTTGGGCCAGGATGGCGTGCACGGGATGCAGATGGACGACATCCAGCGTGGCGTAGAGCTTTTGCGATTCGGTGAGCGGACGCTGCAGCCAGTCGCTGCGCGTTTCGCCCTTGTCGAGTTCGGCGCCGACCAGCTCGGCCACCAGCGCGCGGTAGCTGATGCCCAGGCCCATGCCGACGAAGGCCGCCGCGATCTGCGTGTCGAACAGCGTATGCGGGCCGTCCGGCAGGCATGGCGACATCGCCTCCAGGTCTTCGCCCGCGCTGTGCATCACGGTGACCACGGGCTGCGCGGCGAAGGTCGGCGCCAGCGCATCGGCCAGGGGCACGGCGAGGGGATCGATCAACGCGTATCGCCCTTCGTGGGCGAGCTGGAGCAATGCCAGCTGGGGATAGAAGGTATTGCGCCGCATGAATTCCGTGTCGAGCCCGACGACCGCGGCGGGGCCGATGGGGGCGATCCAGGCGTCCAGCGCCTCGCGGCGGTCGATCCAGGGGGCGTCGGGAGCGAGTTCGCTCGATGTCATGCAGGCGTCCTTGTTGAACTCGGGAGCGCGCCGACGTTCGTGTTGCCCTGCCGCGCGCGATTCCCTAAGGTGGCAGCGCACGATAGCAGGCCTGCACGGAACCGCCCACCATGCCGAATAACGAGACCGTCCGCCGACAGCGCGCCATTGGCGGCGCGTTGGGCGTTGCCGTGCTCGCGTTCGCGCTGTTCTACCATTTCTTCCCGCAGGCCCTGCACGTCCAGCCCACGCAGAACACCTCGCGTTCGCCGCTGCGCGGGCAGCCCACCGTGATGGGCTTCGACCAGCGTCCGCAAGCCGCGCCGCCGGCGGTGGTGTCCGAGATCGACGCCGGGCCACCGATCATGCTCGCCCCGGCCTCGGTGATCGCCGCGCGCCGCCGCGAGAAGACCAACGAGATCGAGCTGCCCGCGCAGAAGACGCCGGATTCGCCGGAACTCACGGCCTTGCTCGATCGAGCCGACAAGGCGTTGGCGGTCGATCGGCTGGTGGGCGGCAAGGACAGTGCCGCCGTGCTCTTCACCAGCGCGCTCAAGGAAAAAGCGGATAGCCAGCGCGCCCTGGAGGGCATGAACGAGGTACGTGCGCGCCTCGCCGCGGAGATCGAGCAGGACATCGCCCTGGGTGACGCCGACGCCGCGCGCGAATCGCTGGCGGCGCTCAAGTCGCTTCCGTCCAGCGCCAAGGACGCCGCGCCGTTGCAACAGAAGCTGGCCGTGCTCGACAAGGTCCGCCCGTTGCTCGGCAAGGCCGCCGCGCAGTTGCAGGCAGGCAAGGCCAGCCAACCGCGTGGCGACAGTGCGCTGGATACCTACCGCGACGTGCTCGAACTCGATCCGGAGAACGCCGTGGCCGAGCAGGGCATCACGACCGTGCAGCGCAGCGTGCTGGACAAGGCGCTCGCGGCCGTCGCGCAGAACGATTTCGCCGCCGCCGACGCGGCACTGGCGGAGGCCGCCACCATCGCGCCGGAATCGCAGGCGTTGCAGGACACGCGTGGCCGCATCGAGGGCATGCGCCGACAGAGCGCCACGGCGATGCTCGCGCAGGCCCGTTCGGCCCTCGACGCCGGCAATATCGACCTCGCCCAGCAGCTGGCGGCCAAGGCGCAACAGGTGAGCCCCGACCTGGCCGGGATCGACGACTTCAACGAGCGGGTGACCAACGCGAAGCTGTATTCCAGCTACAAGCCGGGCCAGGTGTTCGCGGATCGCTTCGTCGACTCCACGGGACAGGCGCCGGCGATGGTCGTGGTTCCCACCGGCAAGTTCCTCATGGGTTCGCCCGACGGCGAGGCAGGGCACGACGCCGACGAGGCGCCCGTGCACGAGGTGCAGGTCGACAAGGGTTTCGCCATGGCGCGCAGCAGCGTCACCATCGGCCAGTTCCGCGATTTCGTGCGCTCGTCCGGCTACGTGCCACAGTCGCAGTCCATGGGCGGCGGCAGCGTGTACGACGAACAGAGCGGTGGACTCCGCGACGAGCCGTCGGTCACCTGGCAGGACGACTACGCGGGCAAGCCGGGACAGGAACGCCTGCCCGTGATCAACGTGTCGTGGAACGACGCCAAGGCGTACGCCGACTGGCTCTCGCAGCGCACGGGCAAGAAGTACCGCCTGCCGAGCGAGGCGGAATTCGAATATGCGCTGCGCGCCGGCAGCACCACCCGCTATTGGTGGGGCGACGGAAATCCCGGCTCGCGTATCGAAAATCTCACCGGTGGCAACGATCGCTCCGGGTCGGGCCGGCGCTGGAGCAACGCGTTCCAGGGTTACAAGGATGGTTATTGGGGACCGGCGCCGGTGATGAGCTTCACGCCCAATCCCTTCGGTCTCTACGACATGGGCGGCAACGTCTCGGAATGGGTGGCGGACTGCTGGCATGACAACTACATCCGCGCGCCACGCACGGCCGAGGCGTGGGTCAACCCCGGTTGCAGTCGCCGCGTGATTCGTGGCGGTTCCTGGGGCAGTGCCCCGGACATGGTCCGCTCCGCGTATCGCCAGGGAGCATCGGCCGACCTGCGCAACGCCCGCGTCGGTTTCAGGATCGTCCGCGAACTCTGAGCCCGGCGTGCCGGCGCCGGGGCGGGATGGTATTCTTTGTGGACTCTTCGTTCCATAAAGGCCCTCGCATGGCGCGTCCGCGTGAATTCGACCGGGATACGGCCCTGCAACGGGCCATCGAAACCTTCGCCATGCACGGTTTCGAAGGCACGACCACGCCCATGTTGCTGTCGGCGATGAAGATCGGGCGTCAAAGTCTCTACGACACCTTCGGCGATAAGCGGAAGCTGTATCTCGAGGCGTTGCGCCGTTACTCGGAAGACAGCGTCGGGGCCACGCTTTCGGCGATGTTCGCCAGCGAATCGGTGCTCGACGGCATCGAGCATGCGTTGCTTCGTTTCGGCGAAGAGGCGGCAACGGGTACCGGGCAGGCCTGTCTCGGCATCCACGCGGTGACCGAGTTCGGCACCACCGCTCCCGACGTGGCGGCGGTGACGGCGGATGTGAAGGCGCGAACGCTGCTCGCGTTCGAAAGCAGGATTCGCGATGGCGTCGCCCGTGGAGAGCTGGCAAAGACACTGGACCCCGCGGAAGCGGCGCACTTCCTTCTCGCGACCTTGTCAGGCCTCAAGGTGGCGGCACGGGGTGGCGCATCGGCAGGGATCCTGCGCGGCATCGTCAGGGTGGCACTGGGCGCGCTGGCGCCTCGCTAAAATAGTGGACTGATAAGTCAAGTATTTGATAGGCTATGCGGCACGTGCCTCTCAAGGCACGTATCGCGCGACCGGGAAGGGGCAAAAGCCCCTTCTTTTCCCCCTATTTATTGACCAATCATTCCATAACAAGGCATGTCATGACCATCCAGTTTCTCGAGGGCAAGTCGGCGTTCGTCACGGGCGGTTCCCGCGGCATCGGGGCGGGCATCGTCCGCTCGCTAGCGGCGGCAGGTGCCCATGTGACGTTCACTTATGCCAATTCGCCCGGCGCCGCCCAGGCGTTGGTGGACGAGGTGCGCGCGGCCGGTGGGAAGGCCGAAGCCGTTCGTGCCGATAGCGCCGACGAAGCGTCGCTGGTCAGCGCGATCGACGATGCCGCCAGGACGACCGGTGGCCTCGACATCCTGGTGAACAGCGCGGGCGTGCTCGTGTATGCCACGCTCGACGACACCTCGCTGGCTGACTTCGATCGACTGTTCGCGATCAACGTGCGTGCGGTCTTCATCGCCTCGAAGGCGGCGGCGGCGCATTTGCGCAGCGGAGGCAGCATCGTCAACGTCGGCAGCGTCGTGGCCGATCGCGCCGGCCTGCCGGGAACGTCGATCTACGGCGCCTCGAAGGGCGCCATCCAGGCGATGACGCGTGGGCTGGCCCGCGACCTGGGTCCGCGCGGCATCACGGTGAACAATGTGCAGCCCGGACCGATCGCCACCGACATGGTGACCGGCCATGAGGACATGCTGATCCCGATGCTCCCGGTGGGTCGTCTTGGCGAGCCGATGGAAGTGGGCGCGCTCGTCGCCTATCTCGCCGGTCCGCAAGCGCGTTACATCAACGGTGCCAGCCTCAGCATCGACGGTGGTTTCCTGAGTTGAGGCAGGCGGTCCGGCTCAGTAGCTGCCGAGCCGGACCTTGAGGAGCACGGGCTTGTCCGTGAAGTTGAGCCCGTAGTCGGTTTCGTCGCCATTCCACCAGCGGATCGATTTCCACCGACCCTCGACATAGCTGCCTTCCTCCACGCGCAGCAACTGGCCGTGACGCCCGTCCGCGTCGTCGCGGCTGAACTCGACGCGTGCGTCGAAGCCGGCCACCAGGTACTCGTCCGCGCCGAGCGGCACGAAGAGCACGTGCCCGGTCGCGTCGGGCGTGCCCGGCAGTTCGGCGGGCGCATCGCCCCAGCGGGGTGCGCCGTAGGAGACATCGGCGCGCCAGTGGTTATCCAGTGCGACGGTTCGCTTCGCCTGTCCGCGTTGTTCCACGGATGCACGCAACGTACCCCGGTAGGCGGCGGCCGCGACCTGTTCATTGATCGCGTCCACGAGCGCGAAGTTGCGCGCATGCGCCTGGGTGGCCTTGCGGCGCTCGGGCGTGTCCGGATCGTTGTCGACGCCGAAGACGGAGAAGCCGATGCCACCGTTCGCCAGCACGTGGAACAGGTAGGGCGCGTTGCCGGCGTCGTAGCCGGTCTCGGAGATCCATGGCGGGTTGTCGGTGCGCGTGTACTGGCCGACCACCTTGGTGAACTCGTTGTAGTCGGTGCTGTAGAGATCGGTGCCGATGAGGTCGATGTGCGGTGCGCTGGCTTTCCACAGGTCCAGGACGTTCCACGTGGCGCCTCCGCTGGGATAGTCGTTGCCGGGGAGGTGCTTGCCCTTGTAGCGAAGCCAGGTGTTGACGTACATCGGCAGCGGGTAGACGGCCTTGCCGGCCGACGCCACCTGATCGATGTATCGCGCGATGCCATAGGCGTTGAACTGCTCGTCGGCGTCCGCGCCGAATACCTCCGTCCATGTCTTGCCGGCCGGCTTGCCGAGTGCCTTCGCCAGGTCGGCGGGCACGTTGCCACGGAAGGCCTCTTCGGCGGCGGGTGAGTGGTCGCGAACCGTGCCGATGGCGCCCGGCTCGTTCTCCACCTGCACCATGATCACCGTATGGCGGTCGCCATCGATGCGTTCGATATGCGCCATCAACGCGGCGAACGCGGCCTTGTCGGCTTCCAGGTTGGAGGTGGCCAGGGTCGAAAGGTCGTCGACCGGCTGGCCGTGCTCGTCCAGCACGCGTGGGTAGCGCACGGGATCGGACTTGATCCATTCCGGAACGTAATGCATCTGCCCGTTCTTCCAGCTGCCGAACCACAGGATGACCAGGCGCAGTCCGTGCGCTCGCGCGCCTTCGACCAACGCATCGACATGGCGGGTGTCGAACCGACCCCTGGCCGGCTCGAACTGTTCCCAGTAGACCGGCGCTTCCAGTGTGTTCGGATGCAGGGCCAGCACGTCGTTCCATACGCCCGGCAGCATGTCGGGCCAGGCGCTGGAGTTATGCAGCTGTGCCGCCAGCACCGTGTAGGGCCGGCCGTCCACGAGCAGGGCGTGGCGGCCCTGTTCGTGGACGACACGCGGCATGGACGTGGCGCGCGCTGCCGACGACGCGGCGATGGCCAGCCAGAGCATCGCTACCAGGAAGAGCAAACGCCTCAAAACGACACCGTCGCGCGCATCCAGTAGAAGCGCCCCAGCAGGTCGTAGGTGGCGACGTCGGTATTTGCATTGGTCGTGTTGTTCGCGTAGTACAACGGCGGTTGCTTGTCGGTGAGGTTGTCCACGCCCAGCTCCAGCTTCGTGTGCCAGGGTTCGACGTTATAACCCACCTGCACGTTGTGGTAGACGTACGCGCCGATCTTGCGCTCGACACCGGCCTGGTCGTAGTCGGCGGAGAGTCCCTGGCGGAGATCCGCGTTGCCGATCTGGCTGCGGCCCACGTAGCGCAGGCGCCAGGATGCGCTCCAGTCGCCCTGCGACCAGTTCAGCGTGCCCAGTGCGCGCCAACGGGGGAAGTTGCCGTAGCTGTAGGTGAAGATGCCCGCGTTGTGGATCACGACCGAGCTGGGATCGGTGGTGTCGGGATTGATGTCGTAACGCTTCATGTAGGTGCCGTTGAGGCTGGCGGTGAAGCGTCCGTAGCGGGTCTCGGGCAGGCGATAGGTCGCGGCGAAATCGGTACCGGCGGCCCAGAGCTTGCCCAGGTTCACGGTGGGCTCGGCCACGTAGTTGATCGTGCCATTGCCGTTGCGATGGATCAGCGCGCAGAAGGCGCTGGCGGGATTGGCATAACACTGGTTGAGCACGGTCTGCGCGGAAACCGTGGAGATCGTGTCCTTCAGGTTGATCTTCCAGCTGTCTACGCTGAACGACAGGCCTTCCAGCCAGTGTGGATCGTAGACCAGGCCGATGTCGTACGAGCGCCCCGTTTCCGGTTTCAGCTGGTAGCCGGCCACTTCCGAACCGGATGCCTTGCCCGATATCTGGCCATCCGCCTGGCGATAGCTGCCGTCGGTGGGCACGTTGGCACAGGCGGCATCGTGACCGCCGGTGTAGCCGTTGCAGGGATCGTTCACCGTGGCGGCGTCGCCGGCCACGCCCGCATAGAGTTCACTGGTGTTCGGTGCGCGGAACACTTCCGACACGGTACCGCGCAGGAGCAGGTCCTCCACGGGACGCCACTCCAGCGATACCTTGCTGTTCGTGCTGCTGCCCACGGTGCTGTAGTCGGACCAGCGCGTGCCCACGGTGAGGTTGAGGGAACGTATGCCGGGCAGGTTGGCCAACAGGGGAATCAGGGTTTCGGCGTAGGCCTCCTTCACATTGAAGCGGCCGGCCAGGGTGGATGCGCAATACTCGATCACGCCGCAGAGGCCGTTCTCGTCGGCGGTCCACAAGGGATCGGCGCTCGTGGACGTGCTTTCCTTGCGATACGACAGCCCGGTGGCGAGGCTCACCGTGCCGGCCGGCAGGTCGAACAGGTCACCGTTGGCGTTCGCCTCCAGCTGCTTCACGGTATAGACGCTGCCCACCGAGGGATTCACCACCATCGATTGCAGGTTGGACAGGCCGGAGGGATCGTTGATGTTGAAGATGTTCAGCGGCGTACAGCCTGCGATCGCGTTGCCGGCCGTGCCGCAGCGTACCGTGCCATCCGTATCCATGAAGGATGGGCCGACCGCCTGGTTGAACTTCGCGTAATCGAGGAAGCCGTAGTTGATCGAATCCTGGCGCACGCGGCCATAGTTGATCGAGGTGTCCCACTGCCATGAACTGTCGCCGAAACTTCCACGCAGGCCGGGATTCACCTGGAGGTTATAGGTGTTGTACTGATAGCGCCGGTTGCCGAGCACGGTGAGGCGCGTGTTCAAGTCGTTCGTGGACGTGCCCGTGGCACGGTCGGTGCCGAAGTCCACGCCGAACGGGTTGTAGTAGCTGTTGGCCGAGGCGAGGAAATTGTCGCCGTTGGCGAAGATCGGTATCGGCGCGATCACCGACGAGGATTTCGTCTTGCTGAAATAGCTGTTGACGTAGGCCTGCACGTAGTCGTTGAACTTGTAGTGGCCGAGCAGGAAGGCGTTGGTACGCTTCTGCGGCGTTTGCAGCAGGTTGTATGGCTGGTAGTTGTACGAGTCCGAACCGGTGTAGCAATGGAAATCGCCTGGTCCCGTCGCGCCGGTCACGCCGGGGTTGAGGGTCACGCGCGAGCAGCCGTTCGAGCTGGCCAACGCCTTCGAGGCGGCCGAACCGTCGTTGAAGTTGACCGAGCCGGTGGGCGTGGCCGACGAACCCTGTTTCACCGAGGCGCCGTCGATCAGGTACAAGGCATCCTTTGAGTAATTGCGCGCATCGGCCGAGACGGCGTCGATGTCGCTGTAGGACAGGCCGGCGATCACGCCGTAGTCCTTGCCGGTATGGCCGGCGGTCAACGAGAAGTTGCGGCGATTGCCGTCACTGCGCTTGCTGGTGCCGAAGTCGCTGGAGACCTGCACACCGTCGAAATGGTCGCGTAGGATGAAATTGACCACGCCACCGATCGCATCCGAACCGTAGATCGCGGACGCACCGTCGCTGAGCACCTCGATGCGATCGATCATGTTCGCCGGAATGGCGTTCACGTCGTTGTACGCGAGGCGGATGCCGTTGACGAGCACGAGGGTGCGCTTCTCGCCGAGGCCACGCAGCGAGACGGTGGAGGCGCCCGTGCCGCCGCCGTTGTTGGTGTTCGGGTTGGTGGCGTTACCCGCGATGGAGGGCAGTTCCTGTACGAGGTCGCCGAGGGTGGCCTTGCCGGTGGCCTCGATGGCGGCGCGATCGAGGGTGACCACCGGGTTGGCCGTCTCGACGTCGACGCGGCGGATGCGCGAACCAGTGACGGTGATGCCTTCCAGGTCCTTGGCCTTGCTGGTTTCGGCGGCCTCGCCACCAGCGGCGTCCTGCGCATGCAGTGATCCGGCACCGCTGATGAGACCGATGAGGAGGGCCGCACGTACGGCTTGGCCCAGCACGTGGCGGGGCGTGTGGTCGGGCGAATCGCTATGGCGCTGGTGCATGGCTTCCCTCGTTGGCGGTGGGCGTACGGAAGACGGGCGAGTTCGCTCGGCGCTCGGCATGGGACCGATCGCTCAGGGGCGCGGCAGGACCGCGACCTCGGGAGTTGGAATGCGATAGCGCGGCCGCGCGCTCGCCGGGGCGCAGTTGGCGCCCGCGGCCGGCCTGTCCGCCGGCCCATAGACGG
>NZ_JBPGXU010000018.1:0-52533 GCF_056755675.1 Luteibacter sp. KNZ12-1A
GCCTGATCCGGGCATGCCCCCACAGGCGACCAGCGCACCGCCACCGCCCCCTCCGGCGAACGCGCCATTGCCGCCGCCCGCTCCAGGCGCCGAGGGAAGCACGTCCGGCACGACCCTGTCGACACCGCAGGGCCAGGTCTCCGTGAACAGTGGCCCCGCGCCGGCGAAGCCGGCGGGACCCGCGCCGGATTTCGCCACGCTCGCCGGTGGCAAGGGCTCGATCAGCGCGGAACAGGCGTCCGCCTATCCCCTGCTGGCCAATGATTTCCAGTACGCGGATAGCAACCGCGATGGAAGAATCTCCAAGGTCGAGTACCAACGCTGGGTGAGCAAGTCGGGCGCCAGCGGGCAGTAAACCTCTCGCATCCGGCTCCGGGCTGGAAACCCGGAGCCGGCTCCCGCGACGAGTAACGCTGCACGTTCTTCACACGGCCACGCCCGCTACACTCCTCCCTCGCCGGTGCTAGCCCGGCTCGCAGGGAGTCACACCAACATGAAGCCATTTCGCGCCGCCGGCGCCATCGGCGCCTACGCGTGCCTGCACACGGGCCTCGCGCTCGCGCAGAACCCGAGCCCCATCGACATCCGCGCCTGCGCCGGCATCGAGACCGATTCGCAGCGCCTGCTCTGCTATGACAAGGCCGTGGGTCGCGACCAGTTGCCACAGGCGATCAAGAAGGAAGACCGCAGCGGGGAATCGGTCAGCGTCGACCTGGCCACGCGTAATTCGGGCAACCTCGCCAGGCCGCTTTCGCTGCTCGACAGCCGCTGGGAACTCTCCCCCGAATCCAAGCTCGGCACCTTCAACCTGCGCGGTTACAAGCCCACCTACGCACTGCCGTTCTTCGGTACCACGAAGCAGAACACCACGCCGCACAGCCCCGCTCCGGACCACACGGTCACGACACCGCAGGAATTGCAGAGCGTCGAGGCCAAGTTCCAGATCAGCCTGAAGACCAAGGTCGCGGAAAACCTCTTCGACGACAACGGCGACGTCTGGGTCGGCTACACGCAGTCGTCGCGGTGGCAGGTCTACAACTCCGACAACTCACGTCCCTTCCGCGAGACGAACTACGAGCCGGAGGCGCTGCTGGTCTTCAATACGAACTATCAGGTGCTGGGCTGGACCGGCCGCCTTGCCGGCATCGGCATCAACCACCAGTCCAACGGGCGCGCCGATCCGCTCTCGCGCAGCTGGAACCGCGTGGTCGCCGACATCGGCCTGGAACGCGAAGGCTGGACGATCATGCTGCGTCCCTGGTGGCGCATTCCGGAAGATCGCAAGGACGACGACAACCCCGACATCCAGGACTACATGGGCCGCGGCGAGATCCAGGTGGTGCATGAGGTGGGCCGCCAGGAATTCGGCCTGACCGCGCGTCATTCGTTCCGTGGCGGGGACCGCTCCCACGGGTCGCTACGCGGGACATGGAGCTTTCCGGTGGCGGGCAACCTGCGCGGCTACCTCGAGATATTCAACGGCTACGGCGAGAGCCTGATCGACTACAACCACCGGGCGACGTACCTGGGCCTCGGCGTGTCGTTGCTCGACTGGTATTGATCCAGCGCCTGTGGGGTGACCCCCACAGGCTGCTCGACGGACGATCAGTGGTGGTGGCCACCTTCGCCGTGGACATGACCGTGCGACAGCTCTTCCTCGCTGGCCTCGCGGACATGGGTGATCTCGACGGCGAAATGCAGCGTCTGGCCGGCGAGCGGGTGGTTGCCGTCGACGGTGACGTTGTCGCCTTCGATCTTGCTCACGGTCACGTTGATGCTGCCCTGGTCGTTGCGACCCTGGAACTGCATGCCCGGCTGGAGGTCCTCCACACCCTGGAATGCCGCGCGCGGCACAACCTGGATCAATTCCGCGTGGCGCGGGCCGTAGCCCTCTTCCGGGGCCACGTCGACCTTGAACTGGTCCCCGGCCGAGCGGCCCTCCAGTGCCTTTTCCAGGCCCGGCACGATATGGCCTTCGCCATGGATGTAGGCCAGCGGCTCACGCCCGTCCGAACTGTCGATGACGTTGCCCTGGTCGTCGGTCAGCGTGTAGTGGAAGGAAACGGCGTGTCGATTGGCGATCTGCATGAAAAATTCTCGCTCTGGAGGGGATAAGGGAAGACGTGGATGCCCTCCGGGACCTCCAAGGCTAGGCGACCCGTCCGCGTACTGCAAATCCATGGTGGCCCGGATGCTGCGCCGCAACCCGCCGCGACGCCGCGATCTGCTAGCTTTCCCGCTTTTCCCATCCCCCTCCGAAACCCCGACGGGAGCCGCATGTTCGACTGCATTCTGATCGCCAATCGTGGCGAGATCGCCTGCCGCGTGATCCGGACCTGCCGCCGCCTGGGCATCCGCACCGTCGCCGTCTATTCCACGGCCGACGCCGACGCCCAGCACGTGCGCCTGGCGGACGAAGCCTGGCCGATCGGCGGCCCCCGGCCGGCGGAGTCCTACCTGCGCGGCGAGGCCATCCTCGACGTGGCGCGGCGTAGCGGCGCCCAGGCCATCCATCCCGGTTACGGCTTCCTTTCCGAGAACACGGATTTCGCCAGGGCCTGCGCCGCCGCCGGCATCGTCTTCATCGGCCCGCGCCCCGAAAGCATCGATGCGATGGGCTCCAAGGCCGCCGCGAAGGCGCTGATGGAAAAACACGCCGTGCCGCTGGTGCCGGGTTACCACGGGGAGGACCAGGACCCGGCGCACCTGGCCGCCGAAGCCGCGAAGACCGGCTTCCCGCTGATGATCAAGGCCGCCGCGGGGGGCGGTGGCAAGGGCATGCGTATCGTGCGCGACGCGGCCGGCTTCGCCGAGGCGCTCGCCTCGGCCCAGCGCGAAGCAGCGAATGCCTTCGGCGACACGCGCGTGATCCTCGAACGATATGTCGAGCATCCGCGACATATCGAGTTCCAGGTGTTCGGCGACAACCACGGCAACATCATCCACCTCAACGAACGCGAGTGCTCCGCGCAACGCCGGTACCAGAAGGTGTTCGAAGAGACGCCTTCGCCCTTCCTCGACGAGGAACGCCGTGCGCGGATGGGCGCGGCGGCGGTCGCCGCGGCGCGCGCGGTGGACTACGTGGGCGCGGGCACCGTCGAATTCATCGTCGGCCAGGATGGCGAATTCTTCTTCATGGAGATGAACACGCGCCTGCAGGTGGAGCATCCGGTCACCGAGGAAACCCTTGGCCTCGACCTCGTCGAATGGCAGCTGCGCGTGGCGCATGGCGAGCCGCTGCCGCTTCGCCAGGAGGATGTCCGGGCCAGCGGCCATGCGATCGAGGTGCGCCTCTACGCCGAGGACCCCGAAGCGAACTTCCTGCCGGGTTCCGGCCGCCTTGCGGCGCTGACGCTGCCCCAGCCATCGAGGCATGTGCGCCTGGATGCCGGCGTGGTCGCCGGCGACACGGTGACGATTTTCTACGACCCGATGATCGCCAAGCTCATCGTCCACGACCGCGACCGCGTACAGGCACTCGAACGCCTGCGCGAGGCGCTCGCCCAGACCGACATCGCCGGGCCGAAATCGAACGTCGCCTTCCTCGAGCGCCTTGCCCGGCACCCCGCGGTGGTGGAAGGCCGCATCGACACCGGCTACCTCGACCGCCATCCCGACGAATTCCTGACCGGCACCACGCGTGCGGGCGACCTGGAGCGTTTCGCCGCCGCCACGGCCGTCCTGCTCGCCGACGAGGCGACACCGGCCGCAACCGCCGCCGACCCGCACTCGCCGTGGGCCAACGCCGACGCCTGGCGCCTGGGTCACCCAGGGAAGCGCGTGGTCGCCTTGATGGAGGGCGATACCCGCCACGAGATCGACGCGCACGGACACGACGGCCACTACGTCCTCCACCAGGGTGATCATTCGTGCACCGTGGCAGGTGCGCGCCTGGGCGACGGCATCTTGTCCGCCCGGTTCGACGACCGGGCACGGCGCGTCCCCCTGTCGATGGAAGGGACGCGTATCCGCTTGCACGACGACGAGGGCCGCCGCTGGACGTTCGAACGCGCTCCCGCCTACGCGTGGGCCGGCGAGGCCTCCACGGGCGCACGCCAACTCGTCGCTCCGATGCCGGGACGCATCGTCCTGGTCCGCGCCACGGCAGGCGATGTGGTCGAGGAAGGCCAGGAATTGCTGGTGATGGAAGCGATGAAGATGGAGTTGGCCTTGAAGGCGCCCCGTGCCGGCACGATCGAGTCCGTATCCGCCGCGCAAGGCGATTTCGTGGATGCCGATGCGATCCTCGTCCGCTTCACGGAAACGGCCTGATGGAAACCCGCATGAACGCATCGAATCACGTCCGCATCGTCGAAGTCGGCCCGCGCGACGGCTTGCAGAACGAAAAGACCCTGTTGCCCGCGGCGGTGAAGATCGAGCTGATCGACCGCCTCTCCACCACGGGCCTCGCCACCATCGAGGCCACCAGCTTCGTCAGCCCGAAATGGGTGCCCCAGCTTGCGGACGCCACCGAGGTGTTTCGCGGCATCCGCAAGGCGCCCGGCGTGGTCTACCCGGTGCTCGTGCCGAACCTGCAAGGTTACGAACGTGCCCGCGACGCCGGGGCCACCGAGGTGGCCGTGTTCACCGCGGCGTCCGAGGCGTTCAACCGCGCCAACATCAACGCCTCGATCGACGAGTCCATCGATCGCTTCATGCCCGTCCTCGAACGAGCGCGTGCCGATGGCGTCGCCGTGCGCGGCTATGTGTCGACGGTGCTCGGCTGCCCTTACCAGGGCGAGGTCGCCGTGACCGATGTCGTGCGCGTCGCGCGTCGCCTGCACGAGCTGGGTTGCCACGAGATTTCGCTGGGCGACACCATCGGCGTCGGCACCCCGACGAAGGCACGCGACATGCTGCGCGCCGTGGCCGGCGAAGTGCCGATGAATGCCTTGGCCGTCCATTTTCACGACACCTACGGACAGGCGCTGGCGAACATCCTGTCCTGCCTGGACGAAGGCGTGCGCGTGGTCGACAGTGCGGTCTCTGGAACGGGCGGTTGCCCGTATGCCAAGGGCGCCACGGGCAACGTCGCCAGCGAGGATGTCGTGTACATGCTGCATGGCATGGGCATGACGACGGGTATCGACCTGGACAAGCTCATCGAAACCGGTGCGTGGCTCGCCGCACGGCTAGGCAAGGAGACAGCCAGCAGGGTCACGCGGGCACGCAACGCACGTGAGGAAGGATAGACGGATCACCGGCGCGGCGGCACGACCATATGTGTTCGCGTCCCATCGCGAGCCAGGCGCAGGGCTTCGCTCGACTGGCGGAGGGCATCCATCTCTCCGGTCTGCATGAATCGTCGAAAGAGGCCGGCGGACTCCGCCAGGCGCTCTTGCGCAAACGCGTTGTCGCGGGGAATGTTCATCCCTTCAATCGCGCCGACAAGCTCGTTGTCGGTGAATCCGCTTCCCACGAGGTCGCCCTGCGAGAGCTGGTTGAACGGGGTGGGTGAAGGTGTTCTCCTGGCACCGAGCAAGGTCGCCACATGGTTCCATTCATTGCCGATGCCGTCCGGAAATACCTCCGCCATGCGTGGAGTAACGAGGTTCTCGGGCATGGATAGTCCCCGGCTCAACCGCTGCGCGGCCAGGTTCACCCTGGAGGCACCCGTCATCCCGCCCCAAGGGTTCGATGACGGTACGACGCCCTCTGCCGCCTCCCCGGCAAAGCCGGGATTTACCCGCCCCCGTGGCGCAGTGGGATTCCCGCGTGACCCGATCGTGCTCACCTTGCTGGGTTTCCCACCGGCATTGCGGAGCCGCCAGGGCAGTTCACTGACCGATTTATAAGCACCGCGTACCTTGCCGGCTCCTGAAGCCATCGCACGGCCGACACGCGAAGCGGCCACCGCCGGCGCCGCGCCCACGGCGGCCGAACCGATGCCATAACCCATGGACATCCACCCCAACACGTTGCCTTCGGATTCGTGCCCGGTTTCATTGAGCGCGACCGACGCGGCACCCGTCGCGACCGACAACACGCCGACTCCGGTCGAAACCACGGCCGCCGCCTGGGTGAAGGTCACCGCCGCGCCGGCCCACAACGCGGCCGCGGCGGGGGCGAGCGTACCCATCGAGGCGGCCACGCTGATCGCCGTGCCGATCGCGCCGATGCCGACGATCAGCCAGTCCAGCCAGCCCTCGCCGCTGGGATCGATGCGGTTGACCGGATCGCCAGAGACATAGGCATAGGCATTGAGTCCGCCGTGCCCGAAGGGGCTGGCCGCATCGGGACTGTGGAAGCGCATCAAGCGTGGGTCGTAGACCCGATAGCTGCCCAGCAGGTACCAACCCACGTCACGTTCCTTGAGTTCCCCCGCATAGGCGATATCGCTGCCGCCCTCCTCTTCCGGGCGGTACCCGTAGACACCATAGGCTGGCGAGGCCAGCGTGGCCCCCACTTCGCTCACGACCGAACCCTGTGCATCGGTACCCAGCAGGACCGTATGCGTCCCCACGGCATCGGACGTGCTTTGCGCCACGCACGCGCCGTCGAAGGCATGGAACGACGACGACGTCACGCCGTCGCTCTCCCGGGCCACCCGGCCATCCCGGTAATAACGGAACCGTGTCGGAGCCGGTCCACCGACCGCGCCCACCCGGTCCAACGGGTCGTAACGATAGTCCTGCCAGGCGCTCCCGCGCGTCCAGCGGACCAGCCGTCCCGCCACGTCGTACTCCATCCGGCGCTGGGCCTCGTCGTACTTCAGGTTTCCGCAAGCGTCGTATTCCAACGGGACGATCTCTTCGCTGGCACCCTGCACGCGTTCGATCCGGATGAGCTGGGTCGGATCGTCCAGCGCATAGGTGAAGCTGCTCTTCCTGGGTGGGACGTCCATGTCCGCGTACGTCGTCTCCAGCGTGAGCATGTTGTCCAACGCGTCGAACGTGAACCGTTGCCCGGCTATCGCGAGACCCCACGGATCGATGGGCGCATGGATACCCGTGCAGGCATATCCCAGCAGGCGCCCACGGATATCGTAGTCATACGACTCCTCACGCGAACCGTCCTCGGAAAGCCAGGTTCGCGTGCGGAGCTTTGCATCGGCGGTATACGTCTGGGCCAGCGTCTGCGTTCGCATGGCCGCTCCACTCCGCGAGACAAGCACGCGTTCGATTTCACGGCCACCGTCGTCGTAGGCCAGCGACATGTCGATGGAACGCTCGCGGTCGGCGGATTCGGTCTTGATCCTTCGCGTGCGCGAGAACGCGTCGTATACGAACTCGACTCCCAGCGTGTCGTTGTCGACCCTCGAGACCCTTCCACATTCGTCATACCGGAGGCCGCTCGTTTCGCCGTCGACAAAGGTATACGTCGCCGGCAGGCCAAGCAGGGTATAGGTGTAGGTGGCGTGCTCATCATGCGTGCCGAAGCGAAAGCGCTCGGCCCGCACGCGTCCGCTGGGCAGGTATTCGATATCGTGTTGGCCGAGCGCATTGGCCGCGGACTGGAGCTGACCCAGCACAGGGTGGTAGTCGAAAAGACATTCCACCGTTCTCGCCCGATCCGTGATCGCGGTCAGGCGGTGACCCAACTGCTTCTCGTACGTACAGGAAAGTACGTCCTCCGATGGCAGGTGGATCTCATCCGGCTCACCGGAACGGGTTGTCCGGTAGACGTATCGGATTTCGCGCGAGCCGCTGCGAAACAGCGCGCGCCTGTCGAGGCCGTCGAATGCCTGCCGGCCGAGTTTGGCATCCACCTCCACCGTCCCGCCAGCCGGCGTATGGCGAACGCCGGTCGTTTCGACGAGCTCGTGGTCGGCGTGCCTGGCGTACGTCCGATACACGACCGAACCGTCGGGCAAGGTGATCTCCACCACCCTGTCGTACTCGTCGTAGCTATAACAGGTCACCTTGTCCGGCAGGCCGGGCGCGGATTCGGTGTCGGAAAGGCAATGCCCCCATCCGTTGTACGTGTAGCTTCGCCACGATCGGGGCACGCCTTGCGCGTCGCGCCGCTCGATCCGCAACGGCCGGCCATGGATACCGAATGTCACATACGAATGCTCGCTCAGCTCACGCACGCCGGAACCTACCGCTTCACTCCAGCGATCCTCGGTGCGCTCGATGGGATCCACCAGGACATGGGCGACGACGCCATCCGGTGCGATCGACATCTGGAGATTTCCCCACGCGTCGTAGACGTGCCGCGTCGTCAGGGACAGCTCGCCCGATGTGCCGGAGGCCAACGGCACCGCGTGGTCCGTCGTGGTCTCGGATAGCGTTTGTCCGAGCGCATTGAAGCTCGTACGCGAGATCTCACGCTCGATACCGTCGTCCAGCCAGTTCACCGCCAACCGGCGCACCGCACGACCGAAGCCGTCCAGCCCGGTACGCGTGCGCACGCCCGTCACGCTCGTTTCCTCGTACCAGCCTCCGGCATGCGAGAGCGCGTAATGCACCTCGCTCGTCGCGGCGAAGGCCGTGTCTTCCGCCATCGTCTGCCTGACCTTTCGACCGAAAGCGTCATGCGCATGGCGCATCACGGAGCCGTCCGGGCTTTCCTCCATCACGATCGTTCCACTGAGCAGCGACCGCGCGCTACGGGTCGTCAGGGACAATGCATCGTCGTTGCCCGTGCTGGCGGTCACGGTGGTCGTCATGAACAGCACCGCCTCGTCGGCCGCGTTCGCACCGGCGTTCTTCGCGGTTCCCACGACATAGGCATAATCGGTCTTGGCGTCCACGCCATGCACCGTCGACACCACCTCCAGCAGTCTTCCGTGGTGCGCGCCGCCATCGGCGACGAACGCCTGCCGGGTCTCGCTCAACGGCTCGGCGAGCACGCGCCCGTCGACTTCGCGATGGATGCCCTCGTAGACGGACAGCAAGTGCCCCGGCCCTTTGCCGTCGACGGCGGGGATCACCTCGTAGGCGTGCCGTGTCACCTTGATGTCGCCCACGGCGCCGGCCGGCGGTCGCATGCGTTTCTCCTTGAGGCAACGCACGAAACCCAACGGATCGGCGGGACAATCGTTTCCTTCACCGCCGGCGGGATAATAGGAAAAGTATTCATGGGCACCGGTCGGGTCGCCATGGACAATGCAATTTCCGTCGTTGTCGTAGGCGCGCGTTTCCACATCCTCGCGAACCCGGTCGGGCTCGCCTTCGCGGTAGTACCGCGTCCTCACCTCGACCGGCAGCTGGCACCACGGCACCTGGCTGGCGAACGAGATCGATGGATCCTCGTCGTACACCGTCACCGTCTCGGTCACGCAACCGGCCTGCGAGGCAAGTTCCCGCGTCAGCAGGTGGAAACGGTTGAAGGTCCGTTCCACCGTGCGCGCCGCCTGGATGCCGTCGTACTGCGTCTCCGTGGAGCTGTATTCGTAACGCCGCCCCTCTGGCATCACCACCCGGTACAGGTTGTCTTCGTCGTCCAGCCAGGTCGCCAGCGCCCCATGGCCGAAATAGTTGCGGGTCGAATACGTATAGCGTGTTTCCATCACTGGTTGCCCGTGGCCCGGGTCGCGACGGCATGCCACGACCACCGGCATATGGCTCAGCGGTTGGTTGCCGCTGCCCGGCAGCGCATGGCCGTCCTGTCGGTAGACGACTTCTTCCCGGCCGCCCGTGGGCACCGTGGTATTCGTGAGCAGGAGCAGGCCCGTGGCCGTCGCTTCGTATCCGAACAACCAGCCATCGCCGTAACCATCCGGCAAGGCCAGTTCCGCCAGCCGGCCGTTGGTGAAGCGAAAGGTGAACGCCGTGGCCTGCGCCGTCTCCGGATGCAGGCGCACCACCGTGGCACCCTCCTGGTCGTAATCCACGGCCAGCAGCACCCGCCCGGTACCATCGATCACCTTCCGCAGCCTGACGATCCCGTTCGCCGCGCCCTGCTCCAGCGTCACCGCATGGCCCTCCGGTGAACGTACCTCGCGCAATACCGCCACGCCGTCGCTTCCCGCATCGGCGCGCAGGCGCTCGGACATCCCCGACTTGTGCACGATGCGGTAGTCGCCGTCGAACCCCTCCCGGATCAGGTCGAACGTGCGCAGCTTGCGGTCCTTGAATGTCGCCCTGTCATCGACGAAGGTATCCACCCGGAACGACTCGCCACTGGACAGCGACAGCCGTTTGCGCCGCGTGTCGTAGCGTGTGCTCGCCAGCGACCAGCCGATGCCGAAACCCGCATCCACCGGATTGAGCGCACTGAAACCCAGGCCCAGCCCCACCGTCGGGCCGCACAGATTGTTCGCCGCCACGCCCGGCAGGCTGACCGTGCAGGAGTACATGCCCGTGCGCGGATCGACACCCGTGTTCACCGCGCTCAGGAAGTTATAGGCATTCGAGTGGATGCCGCCGGTTTCGGCGGGGACTAGCGCTTTGCCGTCGTCCGTCATACATGCCTCCATGCGCTGCACATCGATCCTTGCCGATCCCGGCAAGCGATTTACCTATAAAGGACCAGGGTCCATCGTCCCTCGCCCAGCGTGCTCTTGAACCGCACCTTCAAGGTATTCGCGTTGCCGTACCAATCGGTCGTGGTCAAGGTGAGCGGGCCATTCGGCTTGCCGCTTTCGTAGGCGATGTCCTGCCGCCCCACCAGGACGATGACGCCTTGCTTCTCGTCCGCGGAAGGCAGGGTGGGCAAAGCCGTCGGCCCCACGGGTACCGCGTCATCCCAGGTCAACTCGGTGCTTCCCGGCTGGGCATACCCCGTGAAACACGCACGGTGCTCGCCGTGCACCTTGTCATGCCACTGGATCATGCCCCCGGGCGACACCACCATCGACCTGATACCGATCACGATCCCCCGCGGATCCTTGAACGACAACGTGTAGCGATGGACGGAGTCGGGGTTGTAGTCGGGCTGGCCAGGGGACTCGCTGCCTCCCTCGTCGCCGGAAAGAATGTCGCGCTCCCAGGGATAACTATCGATCGCCCACACCTCCGGCGTCACGCCCTCGACATCCTCCCTGGAATCATGGTCCGCGTCATGCTCGACACCTTCATCATCGAAGCGCCTGCCGTTTGTCAGGTACGTCCACCCGTCGTCGCATTCCACGTACGCGCACAACGACATGCGTTGGGCGGAGCCTCCCCGATTGGCGATATGAAAGTAGCGGAACACGCTGGCTTGCGGTGAGGATGCCGGTCCGGGATACGAGGCATCCGGGCGCGCCGCCGCAGCCGGATGGGAAAGGTAGCCCTTGTCATAGGTCGTGTCCTCGGCGCCGGCCACGCCCGGGCTTGTCATCCATCCCGTCGCCGTGCCCGTATCAGGAGGAAGACGGCGACTTTCATCGGCGAACGCGATGGTCAGGCTGGCCAGTTCCGTTTCGGTCGGTACACCCGGCTTGCCCGTCAACGTGTCGTTGAATGCCAGCTCGATCTTGAACTTGATCTGTTGGACGCCGTTCGTATACGCCTTGTCGCTGGCCGAAACACGGACGAGCTTGAACGTCGTGATCTCCCAGGCCGGCCTGGTTTCGGCGCGTTTCGTGATTATCTCGTTGTTCACCCTGAGCCTCCTGGCATGCGAGTGTGTGATGGCCGATTCGAGTCCCTCTTGACCCGGACGGGATCGGCAATAGGCCGTGGATGACCGCTGCGATAACTCGCTGGCCGGTATCGGCAAGGGACATCGAATCCGCCCATTCCGCTCCCGGCCGGGGAGGCAACCACGCATCGATCAGACGGTGCTCTCCCAGTCGCGGAATCGATCGAGAACACCCTTCCTGAAAGCACTGCTCTCCGTGCGTATCCCGAACTCCTGCAGATCCACCGACGCTAGCGAGTCCTCCGGTGACATTACCCGCGATGGCGATGCCGCGCCCGACTCGCCCGGGGGTGGCGATGGAGACGTCGGGTTATCGAACCTGACTTGCCGTCTTAGCTGAGGACGCTGGCCCGCATGGCTCCCCCCAGACGTCGCGTTACTTATAACCGAGGACGTACGAGACCTGTTCACGGGGGATGCCGCGTCACCGGCGCGGGACGCCACGCGACTGCCCGCGCGCGATACCGCGCGACCCATGGCGGATCCCGCCTCGCGCGCTGCGCTGCCGGCCGCCTCGGCCACGTTGACGATCCTCTGCGAGACCACACGCGCGCTCGTTCTGACAAAGCGACTCGTGGTCCTTCCCAATTCGAGGACCGACGCTTTCCACGCCCATCCTGCCGAGAGGGTTCCTGCGAAGACGCCGGCGCCCGCGAACCACTCGGCTCCTTCGCTCCAACCCGCCCGCTCGGCAATGACAGATGTCGTATCCGCTGCCGCGCCCGCGACAGCCCCGATGACTGAAAACGTCGTATAGATTTGCGCTGCGGACACGGTCGCCCCCGCCTCGGCAGCGGCGGCCGTGGATCCGGCGACTGCGAGGGGTGCCGCTGTCATTACCGCACGTGCGGCTGACATGGTCGCTGTGAGGGCGGCCCCGACGCCCGGGGCAGTAACCGTCGCAGCGAGGGCCATCACGCCAAGCGTTATGAGCGTCAGGGTATCGATCCAGCTCTTTCCCGTGGGATCCGCCCGGCTCACTGGATTGCCCGCGCAGTACGCATAGGCGTTCAAGCCACCCTTTCCGAAGGGACTCGAGGCGTCGGGACTGTGGAATCGCATCAAGCGAGGGTTGTATGCCCGATAACTGCCCAACAGGTACCAGCCGGTATCGCGGTCCCTCAGCTGGCCGGCGAATGCGACGTCGCTGTCGCCCGAAGCCTCCGCCCGGTCTCCATAGGCGGTATAGACCGGTTGCTTCATGTCATCCGATGCTTCGCAAACTACCGAGCCCTGCGCGTCACTGGCAAGCAAGATGACCTTGCGGATGGCGCCGGCGATCGTGCTTTGCGCCAGCGTGTCGCCAGCCACGCGATGGTAGGTGCACGAGGCGCGCTCGCCGGACTCGTGGGCCACCCGGTCGCCCTCGTAGTAGCGGTATCGTCGATCATCGTCTTCGACGATACAGCCCACCCTGTCCAGGGCGTCGTACCGATAGGACCGTCCCGCCTGCCCGTGCGTCCAGCCCACGAGACGGCCAAGCGCGTCGTACTCGAGTTTCCGCCCGGCCTCGTCTCGCACGAGGTTGCCCGACGCGTCATGGGCGAACTCCAGGATGACATCCGGCCGGCCGGCTTGTATTTCCACCAGACGCGCAAGCTGGGTCGGATCGTCCTTCGCATAGTCGAACCTGCTGTACTTTTCCGGCTCGAACGGACTCACGAAGCGGGTGACCACTTCGCGAACGTTGTCCAGGGCGTCGAACGTGAACCGTTGTTGCGCAATCGCATGACCCGACGGATCGAGTGGTCCATGCATGCCCTCGCAATCGTATTCGACCAGCCGTCCACGGGCATCGTAGCCATAACGTTCTTCGCGAACACCCTCTTCCGTCACCAGCGTGCGCGTCGCGATCTCGCCGCCAGGCGTATACGTCTGCACCCACTGCTGCGTTTTGACGATCGGCCCGGCGCGTGCCGTGATGTCCCGCCGGCACTCGCGACCGTGTTCGTCGTATGCCGTGGCCATGAGCGAGGACAGGGAGCCGTCGACGGTTTCCGTGGCGACGCGGAGCGTCCTGCCGAAGGCATCGTAGGCGAGTTCCGTTGCGATCTCGTCGGATTCCAGCGCGTGAAGTCGTCCGAGCGGGTCGAAGGACAGCCGACATTCGGCGCCGTCGACGCCCGTGTACCGGGTAAGTTCACCCTTGAGGGTATAGTCGGAACAAACCGCGATCCGCGATTGACCTTCATGGATGAACGTCGTCTTCGCCAGACGGCCAGATGGAAGGTACTCCATGGTCTGGATGCCGAGATCGTTGCTCGCCCGCAGCAATCCGCCATGCACCTTGTCATGTTCGAAGACCGTTCTCTCCTGCGGTAGCTGGCCTCGGCTCGACAGTTCGACAAGGCGATCGTCGAGGTACTTCTCATATCCGCATGTCAGCAATTCGCCGGATGGGAGGTGTATCTGTCGCGGCTCCGTCGAACCTGGCTCATAGGTATAGCCGGTCTCGCGCCGGCCTGCCCGCCGCATCGTGAGTCGCCCTGCCCCGTCGAACGTCTGTTTGCCGAGCTCGACACCCCTGCCGCCGATCGAAACGTGGTGCACGACAAGGCTCTCTAGCCATGGCTGATCGCCATGCGGTGCGTACCTGCGGCTGACGACCGCCGTGTCGGGCAATATCGACTCGCTGAGCCTGTCGTATGCATCGTAGACATAACGGGTGACATGCCCTTCGGCATCCGTTTCCGCGACGCACCGGTCGAGCCCGTCGTACTCGTAGCGCCGGTCGACTTGCGTGCCCTGGCTGTCGAGCCGCTCGATCAGCAAGGGCTTGCCGCTCTGGCTGGTCGTCGTACGTTTGCGACGACTGCGACCTACCGATCCGTCGGCAACGACTTCGTCATACTCGTCGGTCACGAGACCGATCGGGTCGACACGGCTCAACGAACGCATGCCGGAAGGATGAAGCGTTTCCGCGCGGTTGCCCCATCCGTCGTAACGATAGAAGGTCTTGAGGACCAGTGCGACGTGTCGCGCCTTTTTCGACTTCCAGCCGGAGACGGGCACATCGACGTCGGCGGTGGTCTCCGACACGGTGCGGCCGAGCACATCGAACGTGGCGCTCCGGATCTCGTGTTCGCGGCCGTCGGATTTCCAGTCGACGGCCACCTGCCGGACCTCGCGGCCGAAGCCATCCAGCTCCACGCGGGTCCGTCGCCCCACCACGTCGGTCGTTTCCACCCAGCTGCCCGCGTGCGTCAACATATAGCGCTTCGTCATGCTGGCGGCAAACTCGGAGTCGGCGGAAGCTGTCTCCTCGACCAGGCGTCCCAGCCCGTCGTAAGCGATTCGCTTGATGACGTGCCTCGCGTCTTCTTCCATGACGGCACGCCCATCGAAGAGCGAGCGGGCATCCATGCTGACCTCTGTCTGGCTATCCGCGCCATCGCTGCCGATGCGCGTGGTCGTCGTGACCAGCACCGGAAATGGCTCGCCCCTTGCATCCCTCTCGGCGTCACGTATCGCATAGGTCATGGCGATCGTCGTCCTGCCTATGTCGCCGACCACGCGCAACGTGCCGAGGGGACGACCGTGATGCATGCCGCGATCGTCGATGACGGCGTAAGTTTCGTCGCTCAGCAGGATCGACCCGCCATCGCCGTTGTCCGCATACGACACCGCGCTTCGGGGGACCAGATGATCCGGGTCGTCGGCGATCAGGGAGACAAGCGGTTCGTAACGGTAAAGGGTCGACCGCACCGGCCCGACCGTACCGTCCGGCGGCGATGCGCGCTTCTCCCTCAGGGACCTGACGAACCCGAGCGGATCGGCCGGACATTGCCCCTCGACGCCTTCGATCGGATAGTACGTGCGCGTTTCCAACGCGCCTCGGGCGTCGCGGTGCTCCAGCAAGTTGCCGTGCTCGTCGTAGGTGCTCGTTTCCACTTCTTCGCGAAAACGCTCGGGTTCAGCCAGCCGGTAGAACTTCGTTCGCGCCTCGATCGGCAACTGGCACCAGGGCTCCTGCCTCTCGAACGATTGCGAGGGGTCCTCGTCGTAGACGGTGACCACCTCGGTGACACAGCCATCCTGCGTGGTCGCCTCGCGCGTCAGCAGGTGGAAGCGATTGAAGGTCCGCTCCACGGTCCTCACCGCGTGCAGGCCGTCCATGGTCGTTTCCGTCGAGCTGTAGACGTACGCCTGTCCCGCCGGCGCCACGATCCGATACAGGTTGTCCTCGTCGTCCGTCCAGTCGTCCAGCGCGCCGTAACCGAAGAAATTGCGCGACGAGTACGTGTATCGCGTTTCGGTCCGGGGTTGCCCGTGACCGGGATCACGCCGGAACGTCGACACCACCGGCATGTGAGTCAACGGCCGGTTCGTTCCCCCGGGGAGCAGATGGCCCTCCAGCTTGTAAATGGCTTCTTCACGACCGCCGGTCGGTACCGTCGTGCTCTTCAGCAGCAACAGGCCCGTGGACGTCTTCTCGTAACCGAAAGACCAACCGTCGCCGTAATCTTCCGGCAAGTCCACCCGCACCAGCACATCGTTGGACTGATGGAAGACGAACGCGCTCGCCCGCGCCGACCCCGGACGGAGGTGAACCACCGTCCGACCGATGGTCTGGTAGTCGATCTCCAGCAGCTTGCCCGTGGTGTCGGAGGCACTCATCAGCCGGGTCACCCCATTCGCCGATCGCTGCTCAAGCGTCACCACATAGCCTTCCGGCGAACGAACTTCGCGTAACACCGCAATGCCGTCGCTGCCCAGGTCGCCGCGCAGCAACTCCGACATCCCCGATTTGTGCACGATCCGGTAGTCGTCGCCCTCCTGGCGCATGTCGAACGAACGCAGCTTGCGATCCTTGAAGGTCGCCGTGCCGCTGACCGTGTCCACCCGGAACGACTCCCCGCTGGACAGGGTCAGGATCTTGCGCCGGCCGTCGAAACGCGTGGTCGATATCGACCAGCCGAGTCCGAAACCCGCATCGACCGAATTCAACGCGCTGAAAGTCAGGCGGAAGCCCACGGTCGGACCGCACAGGTTATTGGCCGCCACGCCCGGCAGGCCGATCGAGCACGAATACATGCCCGTGCGCGGATCCACTCCCGTCGTCACGCTGCTCAGGAAGTTGAACGCGTTCGAATGCACCCCGCCCGTCTCGGCCCGCGGATCACGTTTTCGTTTCCTGGCGGGCGGCGCCTCGCGCGACCGGTCGGGCCGCGCAGTGGCGCGTTTCGCTGACTTCATTCCCTTGTCCATGTGCATTCCATGTCGTCGTTCGTCAGGCTAGCCCCAGGTTGCGATGTCGATGTCGTCGATTTCCGGGTAACGGAACTTGATCGTCAACCGATGGGAATTACCGAACTCGTCGACGACCGTCACGTTGGCGGCCTTCCGTGGCGGCGCAGCCGATGACCCGCTCCAATAGAAATGCATATTGTCAGTGAAGCTGGAAGCGACCACCTGCAACGCACCGGGCTCGGGCTGCACGATTCGTGGATCCGGGAATAACGTTGAAATGTTCTGCCACCCGTCGTGCACGTGAACACTCGGCGGCAGTCCCTGGCCGATACTGGGCCACGCGCCCGGCTGGGCCATGATGGTGAACACCGCCTCCCACGGCCCCCAATCACCCTCGTGCCACCAGATATTCGGTCCCTCCGCGCCATACTCCAGTCGAAGCAGCCTGATTCGCACCTGACGAAAGGTGAGCCAGATGTAGTAGTCGTTCACACGGTGCCAACTGTCTTCCAGCCGGTGGGTTCCGCGAATATGGAATCCATCTTCGCCCAGCTGACTCACCGGCAGGGTCAACGGAGGTTTCGCATCGATGTACACGGAGCTATCGAAGCTTCCAGGCCCATTCCCCACAGCTCCTGGCCGCGTCTCGATCGGCTGATCCTTTCCAGGTGGCAGGATCGATATCGCGATCCGCTGGACGGCCGGCGCATCGACCACGACAAAGATGTCCATGGAATCCTGGTCGGCAGGCAGTGGCCCAAGCCGTAGTGGAAGCGAATTATCGTTGCATGCGGGCGATGCCGCGTCCGCATGCCCGGCGACCAGCACGCTTCCCGGGATGAGCGTGTCGTTATATGTGTACTCATTCGGTTCGAATCGAATATGCCAGGGCGGCCCCAGTTCCTGTCCTGTCTCATAGTTGATGATCTTCAACGACCTCTTGCTCTCTTCCGTCAGGCGAACCCAGACGCCGTCCTCGTTACGCGCGGAAAGCACCACGCGCAAGCGCACTTGCTGCCGACCATTGGCGTACACCTTCGCCACTGGCACGCTGCCATCCTCGGCCCGCGGCGGATGCTCGACGTAGAAGGTCTGGAGATACGTCCAGGGACTTTGTTCCTCCCGTCCCACCGTGCCTCTGCCGGGTTCCTTCAACGGGGTCACGTGACTCTTTTTCTTCATGACGGCATTCCCTTTTTGTCGTGACGTCCTGCTCGGTTTCGTTCTCTGGGCGCGCGGTTCCGCGAAGCCGCTTATCTCTTGGAGAGCACCCGTTCCAGCCATCCCGTGGCTCGACGGGTACGCAGGGTTCCTTGCGAACCTGCTGCCGGGTGCTGGAACCCCGCTCCGCGGTTCCCCCCGATGTTTGCGCCGCGACCGCCGTTGTTTTCGCCTTCTTCATGCAGGCATCCTTGAATCAGCTGTTCCTTGCTGAGCCGGTAGCCTCTGCCGCGTGCGCCCCCCTGGCAATATGTCCTCCGTTGTAGGCGCGCATGGCGCCCGCGCGTACTCGCCGAGGGCGGCGGTGCGCGCCGTGGGCATATCCGGCTAACATCACGATGAAACGTCCCGCCGAGCCGCAATGACCTCATGACGACGCCGTTCACCATCCGCCCCATCGAGCCCCGCGACGATACCGACATGGCCGCCGTGATTCGCCACGTCATGCCGGAATTCGGTGCCGATGGCCCCGGCTTCGCCATCCACGATCCCGAAGTGGACGGCCTGTCCGCCGCCTATGCGCGACCGCGCCATGCCTATTTCGTCGTCGAGAAGGACGGTCGTGCCATCGGCGGAGCGGGCATCGCCCCTCTGGAAGGCGGCGACCAGAACACCTGCGAACTACGCAAGATGTATTTCCTGCCGGCGGCACGCGGCATCGGCGCGGCCTCACGACTCATGCGCCGCTGCCTGGATGCCGCTCGCCGCGCCGGTTTCCAGCGCATCTACCTGGAAACGTTGACCGGCATGGATGCCGCGCAGGCGCTTTACCTGCGCCATGGCTTCGCGCGCATCGACGCGCCCATGGGCGGCACCGGACATTTCAGTTGCGACCGCTTTTTCCTGCGTCACCTCAACGATGGCGACCTCATCGTCGCGCCCGAGCCGCCTGTACTCCTGTTCGCGATCGACGACCCGGACCGCGCCGACGTATTGCCCCTGATCGAACAACTGCACGGCTACCTCTCCGACCTCTACCAGCAGCCGCCACCCCGGTACGTGGGCGTGGAAAGCCTGCGGCAGCCCCATGTGACCTTCATGACGGCGCGCGTCGACGGCATCCCCCTGGCCTGCGGTGCCGGCGTGGACCATGGAGACTACGTCGAACTGAAGTACATGTACGTCGTACCCGCCTGCCGCGGCATGGGACTCGGCAAGCAGATGCTGGAAGCGCTTGAGGCCCAGGTACGCGCGGCTGGCGGCACGAAGGTGAAACTGGAGACCGGCACGGCGCAGACCGAATCGATCGAGCTTTACGAGCGTTCCGGCTACCGGCGCTGCCCGCCCTTCGGCGACCATCACGCCCATCCCGCCAGCATCTTCATGGAAAAGCCACTGTGATCCGCATTGCCACCGAGGCGGACGCCGCCGCCTGCCATGCCATCTACGCACCCGTCGTGGAGACCAGCGCGATCACGTTCGAGACCGAACTTCCCGGCGAGGAAGCCATGCGCGCACGTATCCGCGGCAAGCTGGCGAACCACCCCTGGCTGGTATGGGAAGATGAAGGCGAAGTGATCGCCTATGCCTACGCGGGCCGCTTCCGTGAGCGCGCGGCTTACGACTGGATCGCCGAGACCTCGATCTACGTGCACGAGAAAGCCCGCCGCCGTGGCATCGCCCGCCGTCTCTACGGCGCGTTGCTCGGGACCATGCGCCTGCAAGGCATCAACCAGGCCGTCGGCGTGATCACGCTCCCTGGCGATCCCAGCGTGGCCATGCACGAATCCATGGGCTTCGCGCCGGCCGGCGTGTGGCCGAAAGCCGGCTACAAGCTCGGCCGGTGGTGGGACGTGGGCGTATGGAGCCTCTTCCTGGCCGAACCGGCCACACCTCCACCCGCGGTCGTTCCCTTCGCCGGGTTGGCGGAATCGAACGCCCTGCATGCGTTCCTTGCCGCATCCTGACCACCTCGCACGTTCGTGTGCCGATGCACAAAGCCATCGGCGGCACCCTCGGCTAAGATGTGCCTCTTTGCCAGTCGCACCAGTGGAGTCTTCATGCAGCTCGAACAGGTCAGGGCCGTCATCACCGGCGGCGCATCCGGTCTGGGTCACGCCGTCGCCCGACGTCTCGTCGCCGCCGGCGCGAAGGTGACGCTCTTCGACGTCAACGAGGAAAAGGGCCAGGCCGCGGCCTCCGCCCTGGGCCCTCTCGCCACGTTCCAGCGCACCGACGTCACCTCCGAGGAGAGCGTGGCGACGAACGTCGGCGCGGCGCGCGAAGCGATGGGCGGGCTGAACGTGGTCGTGAACTGCGCGGGCATCCTGGGCGCCGGGCGCGTGCTCGGCAAGGACGGTCCCATGCCGCTGTCGACCTTCACCGGCACCGTCATGGTCAACCTCGTCGGCAGCTTCAACGTCGCCAAGGCGGCCGCGCAACTCATGCAGGCCAATACCGCCGGCGACGACGGCGAACGCGGCGTGATCGTCAACACCGCCTCGGTCGCCGCCTATGAGGGCCAGATCGGCCAGGCCGCCTATTCCGCCTCCAAGGGCGGCGTGGTGGGCATGACCCTGCCGATGGCGCGCGAACTGTCGCGCTTCGGCATCCGCGTCAACACGATCGCACCCGGCATCTTCTGGACGCCGATGGTCGACGGCATGCCGCCGCAGGTGCAGGAGTCCCTGTCCGCGTCGATCCCGTTCCCGTCGCGCCTGGGCAGGCCGGAAGAGTTCGCCGACACCGTGGCCTTCATCCTCACCAGCCGTTACCTCAACGGCGAAACGATCCGCCTCGACGGCGCCGTTCGTCTCGCACCGAAATAATCCACTCCAAGCCGAACCCCATGAAAGCATCCGAAGTAAAGAAGGGTAATGTCGTCGAGAACGATGGCACCGTGTACCAGGTCCGTGACATCGAACGCAGCGCGCCCACCGCGCGCGGCGGCAACGTCACCTTCCGCTTCACCCTTTACTCCATTCCCGGCAACCGCAAGTACGACCTCAGCCTGCGCGCCGACGACGAGTTGAAGGAAGTCGAGCTCAGTCGCCGCCAGGCGAAGTTCTCGTACATGGACGGCGACGCGTTCGTCTTCATGGACGACGAGGACTATACCCAGTACGTCCTCGGCCCCGAGGTGGTCGGCGACAACGCCGGCTACGTCGTGGAAGACCTCGAAGGCTATTTCGTGCAGGTGATCGACGATGCGCCGGTCGGACTCCAGGTGCCCACCTCGGTGGTCCTTGTCGTCACCGATACCGCGCCGGAACTGAAGGGCGCCAGCGCCACCAAGCGGACCAAGCCCGCCACGCTCCAGACCGGCATCGAGGTACAGGTGCCGGAATACATCACCACGGGCGAAAAGGTGACCGTGAACACCCTCACCGGCGAGTTCGCCGGCCGCGCCTCGTGAACGCCGGGGACGGAATCGTGGCCACCCGGTTCCGTCCCGCTTCGCCGCTCGCCAGCCCACACGCATCATGAGCAATGGCTACTCGTTCCGTGCCAGCGTCATCGACGCGCTGATCCGGACGAAACGACCCGATGTCCCTCTGCGGGTCGCGCTGCGCAACACCGCGGCGGTGGTGCTGCCACTGGCGCTCGGCATATGGCTGGGCTATCCGCAGGTCGGCATCGGCATCGCCGCCGGCGCGCTCGATACGATGTTCTCGGATCAACCGGGCCCGTACCAGCAACGCCTGAGCCGGCTTTTCCTCGCCGCGCTGGCGGCCGGTGCCGCCGCGCTGGTCGGCTTCCTCATCGGCGACTGGATCCTGCCGATGAGCGTCGCCTGCGCCGTGTGCGGCTTCCTCGGCGGCATGCTCGTCGTATTCGGCCCCGACATCGCCAGGGTGGGCATGACGAGCATGCTGCTGCTCGTGATCACCGCGGCCACGCCGAAAGACCTGGCCGGGTCGATGGCCGGCGGAAGCCTCATCTTCGCCGGCGGCATGTTGCTGGCGGTGTTCTCGATAGCGGCGTGGCCGTTGCAACGCTACCGTCCGGAACGGCTCGCCCTGGCCACGGTCTATCGTGGCCTCGCCGAACTCGCCCGCAAGCCACAGAAGGATGGCGAGGCGCCCGGCCTCACCGACGCCATGAACGCCTTGCAGAGCACCCTGCTCGGCCGCCACCACGCACGTGGCCGCGCCATGGAAGCCTTTCGGGTGCTGCTGGAACTGGCCGAGCGCATCCGCCTGGAATTGATCGCCATGGCGGAGCTGGAAACCCGTCGCGACGGCATGGGCGAGATGTTCCGCAACGATGCCGCGCGGGTCCTGGCCGCGACCGCCGATGCCCTCGACGCCGCCGAACCGCCGCAACGGGCCGAACGTGCGCTGGCCACCTTGCAGGCGAGCGAGCGGGCGTTGCTGGCCGGGTCCGCCGGGATGGGCCTGGGTGCGCATATCCAGGCCCTGTCCGGCCAGCTCGCGGCCGTGGTGCGCAACACCAACTGGGCCGGCTCGCGCGGCGAGGAACGCGCGCAACGAGCCGAGACGGCATTGCCGGAAACGCTGCGCAGCGCATCGGCGCTGTCGACGCTGCGCGCCAACCTGACGTCCGGCTCGGTGGCCTTCCGCCATGCGGTGCGCTGCGCGGTGGTGCTCACCCTCGCCTTCGCCGTATCGCGCTATTACGCCCTGCCGCACGGTTACTGGTTGCCGATGACGGCCGCCATCGTGCTGCGCCCCGACTTCGCGGCCACCTTCAACTTCGGCCTCTTGCGCGTTGTCGGCACCGTGCTCGGCCTCATGCTGACCACGTTCGTGCTCCGCCTCACCCCGGACGCGGCCTGGGCGCATCTCGCGGTGATGGGCGTGCTCTGTGTCGCCTTCCGTTATCTGGCCGTGGCTCACTACGGCGTCGCCGTCGCGGCGCTGACGGGCACCGTGGTCGTCCTGCTCTCGTTCGAGGGCGTGGACCCGTTCTCCGCGATGTCCGACCGAGTGCTCAACACCGCGTTGGGCAGCGGCCTGGCCCTGATCGCTTATGTACTCTGGCCTTCTTGGGAGCGGCATCGCGCGCGAAGCGCCCTTTCGGAAATGCTCAGCGCCTACGCGGATTACCTCGATGCGCTGGTCGGACCCGCCGACCGCGGCGCCCGTCACGAAGTGCGCATGGGCACGCGCACCGCGCGCACCAACGCCCAGGCATCACTGGACCGCATGCGCGCCGAACCCGGTACACCCGCGGTGCTGCTCGAACTGGCGGAGACCCTCTACGCCAACGGCAATCGCCTGGCCCGCACCGCCATGAGCCTGGAGTCGCTCATCGATGCCGACGAAGTGCCGGATGAATGGGCACATGTCGGCCCGTTCATCCGCGAAGCCTCGGTGGCGTTGCGTGCGCAGGCCGAGGCACTGACCCGGGTGGAGGCCATCGCCATGCCACCGGGCCTTCGCGAACACCAGCGCGCGCTGGTGGAGGCACTGTCGCGGACGAAGGATCGCGAACTGGCCGAAGCGGTGGGGCGCCTGACGGACCGCCTCACCGACAACGTCGATACGATCGCGCACGTGGTCAACCGGCGAAGCACGGCTCCGGCCTGATCACCGCTGGACGGCTCCCACAAGGCGATCGCCTGCCGGCCACCACCCGTCGCGGTCGCTTGTTGCACCGCGAGAGGCCCCGTCATGCCCCCGGCGCTACACTCGACCCCATGCTCAAGATCGATACCCACGCGCACATCCTGCCCCGTGACTGGCCCGATCTGGCGGCCCGCCACGGCGACGACCGCTTTCCGGTGATGACCCATTCCGGCGGTCACCACCGGATCTACAAGGACGGCAAGTTCTTCCGCGAGGTATGGGACTCGGCCTTCGACCCGGGGCATCGTATCGCCGACTACGCACGCTTCGGCGTCGGCGTGCAGGTCGTCTCCACCGTACCGGTGATGTTCTGCTACTGGGCCAAGGGCCACCAGGCCCTGGAGTTGCACACACACCTCAACGATGCCATGGCCGCCGTGTGCGAAGCACACCCGCGCCACTACGCCGGCATCGGCACGGTGCCCTTGCAGTCGCCCGCCCTGGCCATCCGCGAACTGGAACGCTGCATCGACGAACTCGGCTTGCAGGGCGTGCAGATCGGTTCGCATTGCAACGCGTGGAACCTCGATGCGCCGGAGCTGTTCCCCTTCTTCGAAGCCGCCGCCGACCTCGGCGCGGCGATCCTGGTCCATCCCTGGGACATGATGGGCACCGACTCCATGCCCAAGTATTGGCTGCCGTGGCTCGTCGGCATGCCCGCCGAGCAATCGCGCGCGGCCTGCGCGTTGATTTTCGGCGGCGTGCTGGAACGGCTGCCCGAGCTGAAGATCATGCTCGCCCACGGCGGTGGCAGCTTTCCCTACTCCATCGGCCGCATCGAACACGGGTTCCGCATGCGTCCGGACCTCGTCGCCACCGACAACGCGCGGAACCCGCGCGAGTACATGTCGCGCCTTTACTTCGACTCCTGTGTGCACGACGCCGCCGCGCTGCGCTACCTGCTGGAAACCGCGGGCACGGACCGGGTGATGCTCGGCACGGACTATCCCTTCCCGCTGGGCGAGCAGGAACCCGGCAGCGGGATCGAGGCCCTCGGCCTCGACGACACCGCGCGAGCCCGCCTGTTCCACGGCACCGCCCTGGAATGGCTCGGCGTGCCCAAGACGCGTTTCCAGGCGGTAGCCGCCGTGGCGTGACCGGGAGCACAGCGCCTGCGCCATGCGCCGACGGCCGCTGTGCAAGAATGCGGCTGGTAACGCGGCAGCGCCGCCATCTCCAGGGACCCCTCATCGTGAACCGCCCTTTGCGTGCCCTCCTGATCGCCTCCGTCCTGGCGAGCCCCGCCCTCTACGCGGCCGATGTCTCCATGGCGGGCGGGGATATCCGCTTCGCGGTACCCGACCATTGGGTCCCGATCATGCAGTCCGAGGGCGAGAAGGAAACCCAGGTGTTCCAGGTACCCGGTTCCAGCGCCGCCGACGCGACCCTGGCCCGCGTCTCGATCGCGGTGCAGAAGGTACCCAACCTCAACGGCTTCCAGCAGTTCGCCGGCAACCTGCGCAGCCATGCCACGGCCTTGCCCGAATACGCGCCGGGCAAAGCGAATTCACCGACCGAGAACGTCTACACGGCGAAGGAAGGATCGGTGAAGCTCGACTATTTCGAGCGCTATTTCTACAGCAAGGGCTACGCGATCCAGTTGCGCTGCGTCCGTCCTGCCGGCGACGCGAAATTCAGCGCGGCGTTCGACAAGGGTTGCGCCGACGTGGCCGCCCACATGCCTTCCTGATCCCTGGACTTATCGTTCATGACTGCTTTCGAAGCGACGCGCGCGTGGGCCGAAGCCCAGGACGCCGCCGATCCGCTGCGCGACTTCCGCGGAGAATTCCACATTCCGTCCCACGATGGACGCGACACGCTGTACTTCTGTGGCAATTCGCTCGGCCTGCAACCGAAGGGCGTGCGCGCCGCGATCGAGGCGGAACTCGCGGACTGGTCCGAGCTTGCGGTGGAAGCCCATTTCCGCGGGCGCTCGCCGTGGATGCACTACCACGAGTATGTGCGCGAGACGATGGCCGACGTCGTGGGTGCGCAACCGCATGAAGTCGTGGCGATGAACACCCTGGGGGTGAACCTGCACCTCATGATGGTCAGTTTCTACCGCCCCACGGCGGAGCGGCCGGCGATCCTGATGGAAGCCGGGGCCTTCCCCACCGACCGTTACGCCCTGGAGTCCCAGGTACGTTTCCATGGTTTCGATCCGTCCGCCGACCTGATCGAAATCCAGCCCGACGGCGCCGGCGGCACGCTATCCATGGCGGCGATCGAGCGCGCCATCGCCGAGCACGGCCATCGCGTGGCCCTGATCGTGTTGCCGGGCGTGCAGTATCGTACCGGCCAGGTTTTCGATCTCGCATCGATCGTGCGCCTCGGCCACGCGCGAGGTTGCGTCGTCGGCTTCGACCTCGCTCATGCCGTGGGGAACCTGCCGCTGGCATTGCACGACAGCGGCGCGGACTTCGCCATATGGTGCACGTACAAATACCTCAATGCGGGCCCTGGCGCGGTCGCCGGCTGTTTCGTCCATGATCGGCACGCCCATGCGGACGTGCCGCGCTTCGCGGGCTGGTGGGGCCACGACAAACACACGCGCTTCAAGATGGGCCCGCAATTCGTCCCCACGCCGGGCGCGGACGGTTGGCAGATCTCCAATCCGCCCATCCTGGCGCTCGCGCCGTTGCGTGCCTCGCTGGATGTATTCCGTCGCGCGGGCATGCCGCGCCTCGTCGAAAAAAGCCGCCGGCTCACCGCCTACCTCGACTGGCTGATCCGCGCACGCCTCGACGATGCGCTGGACATCGTCACTCCCAACGACCCGGCGCGGCGCGGTGCGCAATTGTCGGTGCGCGTGCGCGCCGGGCGCGACGCGGGACGCGCATTGTTCGAATACCTGGAAGGACAAGGCGTCATCGGCGACTGGCGCGAACCGGACGTGATACGCCTCTCGCCCACGCCGCTCTACAACCGCTACTCGGATTGCCTGGGCGCCGTCGAAGCCATCGAAGCATGGCGCTCGCAGGCATGAGTGAAAGCGATATCTATCCCTCGCCCTACAGCGAACGCGGCAGCGGATTCGCGGCGCAGGGCGTCACGCACTGGCTGCGTGTCGTGCCCGGGCGGGTGCTGCTGGGACTGAAGGCAGGCGGCTTTCCCGTCGCCCTGCCCGCGCGCCCCGCGAGCCTCAGCCATCCCGGCATCCAGGCGAAGGCCAATGGCTACGAGACCGCCATCGACGATGTCAGCAGCCAATGGCTGCGCGAAAACCCGGACGTGTGCGATCGCTATGTGGCCGCGCTTCGTGAGGTCCTGAAGCAGCCTCGCGTGCGGCTGGACGGCTATGCCACGCATGCCATCTTCATGGGCTCGGTGGAACTGTTCGCGGGCCCGCGCCTCGACCGCGTCAACCTGGAGCTGGACGATGAGGACGGCTCGTTTCCGCGCGCCCTCGAACTGCTGCGCGACGCTCCGCGCGATACACGCACGGCGTTCGCCATGCCGTTGGAACCCGGCATGGGCAGTTTCGAAGATCCCTTGTTCCTCGCGGGGGAACAGGCATGGATCGATGGCGAGCGCGTGCTGATCGAATACACGCCCGATGAAGGTGGACGTGCGGAGACGGTCGCGCTGAACCGGAATGCGCTGGCGGATGCCATCGAACGCGCGTGGTACGCGATGATGGATGTCTCGGAACGTATCCGTGCGGAGCTTGGGCGGCCGGCTTAACCGCCCTCCCTGGCTGGTCCGGGCGGATGCCGCACCTGCCCTTCCCCACGCACCACGAAGCGCTCGACCGTGAGCGATTCGGCGCCCATCGGGCCATAGGCATGCAAGCGCGTGGTCGAGATGCCGATCTCGGTGCCGAGGCCAAGCTCGCCCCCGTCGCTGAAGCGCGACGAGGCGTTGACCATGACGACCGCCGAACGGAGTGAATGCACGAAGTGCTCGGCGGTTGCTCCATTCCGCGTCGCGATCACTTCCGTGTGATCGGAGCCGTATCGGCGGATGTGCGCGATCGCCTCGTCGACGTCATCGATGACACGGACCGCGATAATCAGGTCGAGGAATTCGGCGGCGTAGTCGTCTTCAGTCGCGGTGGCGACATCGGCCACCACGGCGCGGACACGGTCGTCGCCGCGTACTTCGACCCCCTGTTCACGCAAGCGCGCGATAGCCCGCGGCAGGAACGAGGCGGCGACATCGCGATGAACCAGCATCGTTTCCAGCGCGTTGCATACGCCGGGCCGGGTCGTCTTGCCATCCATGAGCAAGCGCAACGCAAGGTCCTTGTCGGCATCCACGTCGACGTAGAGATGGCAGACACCCTTGTAGTGCTTGATGACGGGCACGCGGGCATGTTCGGCAACGAAGCGGATCAGCCCCTCGCCGCCACGCGGGATGGCCAGGTCGACGATATCGGTGAGCTGGAGGAGTTCCACCATCGTTTCGCGACGGGGATCCTCCAGGAGCGTCAATGCGGCCTCGGGCACGCCCTCTTCCCGCAACGCCCGGCACAGGGCCCGGGCGATGGCGACATTCGAATGCATCGCATCCGATCCGCCACGCAGGATCACCGCATTGCCCGCCATGAGGCACAGGGCGGCGGCATCGGCGGTGACGTTGGGACGGGCTTCGTAGATCATGGCGATCACACCCAGCGGGATACGTTCGCGCTCGACGACGATGCCGTTGGGCCGCGTTTCGCGACGGGTGATCACGCCGACGGGGTCGGGCAACGTGGCCACCTCGCGGATGGCGCCGACGATGGCGTCGACACGCCCTTCGTCCAGGCGCAGGCGGTCGAGCATCGCGCCGCTCGTCGCGTTCGCCACCGCCGCGTCCATGTCGCGTCGATTCGCCGCGATGACGAGGGCCGCATCGGTAGCCAATGCATCGGCCATCCGGTGAAGCAGGCGCCGCTTCGCCGCCGTATCCAGGCCAGCCACCACGGAGGCGGCGTCCCGGCAGGCGATCGCACGTTCACGCAGGGAAGATGGCATGGCGACCTCGCTCATTCGGGAAGGACCACGAGATCGTCGCGGTGCACGACGCTCTCGCCGTAACTGTAGCCGAGCACGCCGTCGATCTCCCGCGTATGGCGCCGGGCGATGCGGCGGACGTCGCCGGCGGCATATTGCGAGACGCCTCGTGCGAATACGGCGTGGCCGTCGCCGATCTCGACGACATCGCCTCGCGCGAACTCGCCTTCGGCACCGATGACACCGCCCGGCAACAACGACGCACCACGCGATCGAAGTGCGTCCGCGGCACCGTCATCCACGACGATGCGGCCTCCAGCGGGCGTATGCCGCAGCCAGTACTTGCGCGCGGCAAGGCGGTTTCGCGGCGCGCGCAGGCGGGTTCCCGTGAGCACGCCCGACGCCAGGCGGCCCACGCAGGCGGCATCGCGACCATCGAACACGACGGTCTCGATACCGGCCGCCGCGGCCTTGATCGCCGCTTCCAGCTTCGTCCGCATGCCTCCGGTACCCGCCGCACTGCCCGCGCCACCCGCGCTGGCCAAGTGGCCGGGCGTGACCTCGGCGACATCGTCGACAGGCCGCGCGTCCGGATCGATGCGGGGATTGGCCGTGTATAGGCCGCCAATGTCCGAGGCGATGAGCAGCACGTCCGCGTCCACGAGCGCGGCGACGATGGCGGCGAGGTTGTCGTTGTCGCCTAGCTTGAGTTCATCGACGGCGACGGTATCGTTCTCGTTGATGACCGGGATCGTGCCAAGGGCGAGGAGTTCACGTAACGTCGAGCGGGCATTGAGATAACGACGGCGGTTGCGCAGGTCGTCGTGGGTGAGCAGAACCTGGGCGACGGAGTCGGTGAAGAACCCCTGCCAGAGGGCGATCAGCCGCGTCTGGCCCAGCGCGGCCAATGCCTGTCGTCCGGCCAGGCCCGCGCCGCGCTCGGGCGTGGCGAGGCCGCGTCCCGCCGCCACCGCGCCGGAGGAGACGATGACGACTTCGCGGCCGGCCTCGCGACTGCGGGCGACGAAGGCCGCCAGTGCCTCGGCATACGTACCGGTGAGCGCGCCACCCGGCGCGGTCAACAGACTGCTGCCGACCTTGAGGACGGCACGGCGCCAGGGAGGCAGCGCTTGTTCGGTGAAGCCGGTCGATCTGGTCATGATTCGCACCCTCGTTATCGCCGACAGGGTCGGCTCCCACCGAACGATGCCGGTCACCGTGCCCTGGTGGGAGCCGATGCGCCCTGGTCGAAGCCACCCTGGTCGAAGCCACCCTGGTCGCGGCAGCCTGGTGGGAGCCGACCTTGTCGGCGATGGCCGCCCTCAGCCGGCCAAGGCGGCCAATCGCGCCCGCAACATATCCAGCATCAAAGCGTTACCCGCCCCCGGCGAGGTCCTCGCTGCCAGGCTCGATTCCGGTGTGCGTCCGTCACCGGCCGAGGCCGCCGTTTCCGCCGCCGCGCGATACGCGTCGCGAAAGGGCACGCCAGCCGCCGCCTGCTCGATCGCCACGTCGGTGGCATACATCGCCGGCTCGATGGCCGCACGCATCCTGTCCGCCTTCCACTCGAAACGGGCGAGCATGTCCGGCAGCAGCTCGAGTGCGCCCAGCCCCATGGAAAAACCATGGAACAGCGAGCCCTTCGAAAGCTGCAGGTCGCGCTGGTAGCCGGAAGGCAACGACAGCAGCTGCTCGATCTCGGTGCGCGCCGCGGCCACGCTGGCGTAGCTGGCACGCAACAGTTCCACGACATCCGGATTGCGCTTGTTAGGCATGATCGAGGAGCCGGTGGTGTACTCCGCCGGCAGCTTCACGAAATCGAATTCCGCCGTGGTGAAGAGCGAGAGATCCCACGCGAGGCGACGCGTATCGAGCAGCGCGGTACCGACGGCATCGAGCGCGGCCATCTCGAATTTCCCGCGCGACAGCTGAGCATAGATCGGCGAGACCTGCATCCGTCCGAAGCCGAGGGCCGCGGTCGTATGCGCGCGGTCGAGAGCGATGTTCACCCCGTACCCCGCCGCCGTGCCAAGCGGATTGGCGTCGATCAGTTCCAGGGCCTGGCGGGCCCGCAGCGTATTGTCGATGAAGGCTTCGGCGAACGCGGCGAACCACATGCCGGTCGACGACACCACGGCCCGCTGGATATGCGTATACCCCGGCATCGGCAACGGTTCGCCGGCGGCACGGTCGAGGCAGACCTCGGCGACGCGACGGCACAGCGACTCCAGCGCCAGGAGCTTTTCCTTCAGCCACAATCGCGTGGCGACCAGGATCTGGTCGTTGCGGCTGCGCCCGGTATGCACCCGCCGCCCCGCATCGCCGAGGCGTTCGGTCAGGCGCGCCTCGATGGCCGAATGGCCATCCTCGAAACGCTCGTCGAGGACGAAGGCCCCCGCCGAAAAATCCGCCGCGAGGATATCGAGCTCCCGCAGCAGCGCATCGCGCTCCTGCATGGACACCACGCCGATGTTGGCGAGGCCTTCCACATGCGCCTTGCTCGCCGTGATGTCGTACAGGAAGAATTCGCGATCGAGCACGACGTCGTTGCCGGCGAGGAAACGCATGATGCGCGCGTCCACCTGTGTATCGGATTTCTGCCAGAGCGGTTGGGTCATGGTGGATTCCTTCCGCTTAGAGCGGGATGGCGGTCAGCTCGTCGAAACCGAGCGCGCGATTGACGTTCTGCATCGCCTGCGTGGCGGCGCCCTTGAGCAAGTTGTCCAGCGTGGCGACCACGACGACACGACGGCCGTCGGCCGAGAGGGCGAATCCACCCACGTCCAGGTGGTGCTTATGCGCCACCTGGCTCACCCACGGCGCCTCGTCCACCACGTGGACCAGCTTTTCCTTCTCGAAGCGTGCCTCGAAGCGGCGGACGATCTCTTCGCGCTTGGCCGGCTTGGCGAGGTACAGGTTGGTGGTGACCGTCAGGCCGCGGAAGTGCGGCGCCACGTGCGGCATGAATTCCACGGGCAGGCCAAGGTGGCGGCTGGCCTCCTTCTCGTGCATGTGGCCAGTGAGCGAATACGGCATCAGGTTGTCGCGCAGCTTCTCCGGATCGTTGCGGTCGGATGGCGTCGTGCCCGCCCCGGAATAGCCGGACACGCCGAACGAGACCGGTGGCGCGGCCAGCAGGTCCTTCACCGGCGCGATCGATACCTGGATCGCGGTGGCGTAGCACCCCGGATTGCTGATGCGCTTCTCGCCGCGCCAGCGATCGCGATACAACTCGGGCAGGCCGTAATACCAGCGCTCGTCGAAGCGATAGTCGGCGGAGAGGTCGACGATCACCGTCGCGACCGCGGCCTTGTCGATCGCTTCCACGTAAGGAGCGGCCTTGCCGTTGGGCAGGGCCAGGATCACCACGTCGGCCGCCGCCGCGGCGACGGCGGCGGGATCGAGGTTGCCATAGGTGAGTTCGCCCTCGTAGGCATCGCTATGATCGGCCAGGCGCTGGCCGTCCAGTTCGCGCGAGGACACGAAAGCCAGTTCCAGGCCCGGATGGCTGGCGATGAGCTTGATCAGTTCCGCGCCCGTATGACCGCGTGCGCCGACGATGCCGATGGTCTTCTTGGCCATGAGCGTTCAGTCCTGCAGGGTGGGTTCGCGCGTGGCGCAATGCGCGACGCAACGTTCGATGTCGGCGAAATTGTCCAGGCCGTACCAGAAGACCTTCCAACGGGCCTGCTTGAAGCAGCCGTCCGACTCCGCGTAATAGAAATGGTTGATCACGTTGCCGTGACGCGACCGCCAGAACAGCCGGGGATTCTCGTCCCGCATCACCTGCCATACGGCGCGCCCGAGACCTTCGCCCTGGGCTTCATCGAGCACCGCGAACTTGTCCAGGTAGGCGAACCCTTCCTCCGCGGTCAGCACCATCGCCGCCCGGTAGTTTTCCGAGACATAGAGACGGTAGAGGTCGGTACGCTCGAAGTAGTCGTCCACGAGGGTACGGCCGAAGCTCGATTCGATCAGCTGCCGCATGCGGGCCAGGTCGACGCCCTCCCACGACTCGAAACGGAGCACGCGTTCGCCACGGCGCACGAGCGTGCCGGAACCCTTGTGCGTGAACAGTTCCTTGGCCAGTTCCGCCGGCCTAGTGATCGAGACCGACGAGGTCAGCGGCAGGTCGTCGAGGAGGTCCTTGATCTGTTCGATCTTCAGGCGCATGCCCGAGTGCAGCCACGGCTGCTGGATCAGCTGCTCGTATTCGGTCGAGAGGTTGATCGAATCGATGACGTTGCCGTCGCCGTCGAGCAAGCCGCCCGTGCCGGTCAGGAATACGATCTTGTACGGCTGCAGCACGCGGACCAGCTCGTTCGCGGCGAAGTCGGCGTTGATGTTGAGGATCTGCCCCGAATCGGTCTCGCCCAGGCTGGCGATCACCGGGATCGAACCCGCACGCAGGCTGGCCTCGATGGGAGCCAGGTTGATGGCGCGCACGCGGCCCACGAGGCCGAAGGTCGCCTGGTCCATGAAGTCCGCCGTGAACACGCCGGAGGGCACGGAGGTGGCGCGTGTATCGGCTTCCTGCAGTGCTTCCACCAGGCGCAGGTTCTGCGCCTGGAACACGCGACGGACGATCGCCAGTGCTTCCGGCGAGGTCACCCGCAGGCCGTTGACGGTTTTCTTCTCGATGCCGGCCGCGGAGAGTTCCTCGTCGAGTTGCGGACCGGCGCCATGCAACACGATGGGCGTGAGGCCCACCTGCTGCAGGAACGACAGCGACGAGGTGAGGTCGGGCAGTTCGTCGCGCAGCACCGCGCCACCGACCTTCACCACGGCGAACCGCGCGGCGTCCAGCTGCGAGAAGCGCTTCAGGTATTGCTGTATCTCGCGTGCGCTACCCATGGAGGACAGCAGGCGCACGATGGTTCTGCGGGTATGTTTATTAGAGTCCACTGTCCACGATCCGATGGATGGTCTGGGCGTAATGAGCCAGCTGGTCGAGCGCGACCCACTCGTCGGCGCTATGCGCCTGCGCGATATCGCCGGGGCCATAGACGAAGGAGGTGTAGCCGGCCTTCGAGAACAGCGCGGATTCGGTCCAGAAATCGACCGCGTTGCCGACAGGGATACCCAGTTCATCGGCGAGGTCGCGGGCGGCCAGGCGGCGCGCCTCGGCCGTCGCGGTGTCGCCCGCCGGCAACGAATCGCCACGGAACGTCTCGCCGTACTCGACAGGATGCGGCTCGACGAGGGTGCGGAAGGCTTCAAGCAGGTGGTCGGCATCCATCGACGGCAACGGACGGAAGCCGAAACGGACATCCGCCGTCGGCGCGATCACGTTGGCCTTGATGCCGCCCTCGACCTTGCCGATATTGAAACGCAGGCCGGTGAGGCCGCCGAAGCGTTCGTGCGATTGCGCCTGCACGTGGTCGAGCGCGGCGGCTCCCCAGCGGATCGCCTGGTGCAGCGCGCTGTCCGAGGGCTTCTGCTCGCCGGAGGCGTGGCCCGCCCTGCCCTGGAACCGCATCTGCACGGAATGGATGCCCCGATGCGCCAGCACGGCCTCGCCCTTGGTCGGCTCCGCGACGATGATCGCCTCGTAGTCGCGCGGCGTCTTCAGGAAGCCGTCGATGCAACGCGCGTCGTTGGCTTCCTCGTCGGTCGACAACAGCAATGCCATGTCGCCCTGCGAGGCGTTGGCGACCGCGACCAGCGCGGCCGCGGCACCCTTGATGTCGCATGCGCCGAGGCCGATGGCACGGTCTTCCGTCACCCGCAGTTCGAACGGGCTGGCCGTCCAGTGCGGGGAATCGGGCACGGTGTCCAGGTGCACGTTGAACAGGTAGCGGGGCGTACCGCGCACGGCGTAGAGATTCACGGCACCGGCACCGAAATCCGTCACCCGCACGTCGAAGCCCGGAAGGTTCGCGCGCAGATAATCGAAGATCCCGTCGGTGCCGATGGTTCGTGGCGGGTTGCGCGTGTCGAAGCCGACCAGCGCGCGCAGATGGGTGAGCGTGTCCTTGAGTAGCGTATCCATGGGTACGGATCAGTTCCCGTTGGCGCGGTCGACTTCCGCCCAGAGCGTGGAGCTCATGCCGTAGAGCTTGATGAAGCCCTCGGCCTCGGCCACGCCCCAGTCGGCGGCCTGGGCATACGTCGCCTTGGCCGACTGCAGGATGTTCTTCGACTCCACCTTCACCGCGTAGACGGTGCCACCGCGGGTCTCGATGATCACCTTGCCGTCGACCTTGCGCTGGGTGGAGACGAGGAAGGCTTCGAGATCGGTCTTGACCGGATCGTTGAAGAACCCTTCGTACGCCACCTCGGTCCACTTGCGGCCGATCTCGGGCTTGAAGCGGTTCTGCTGCTTGGACAGCACCGTTTCCTCCAGCGCGCGGTGCGCGGTCAGCAACGCCGTGAGCGCGGGCGCCTCGAACACGATGCGCCCCTTCAGGCCGATGTTGGTATCGCCTGTGTACATGCTGCGGCCGACGCCATACTTCGCCAGCTCACGGTTGAGGAAACCGAGGATCTCCGGACCCGACGCCGGCTTGCCATCGAGCGACACCGCCGTGCCCTTCTCGAAACCCAGTTCGATCCGCAACGGTTCGGACGGCCATTCGGAACGCGGCGCGCACCAGCCCACGGCACCTTCGCCCGGGATCTCCCATGCGTCGATCTCGCCACCGGAGATGGTCACGCCGAGCACGTTCTCGTTGATGGTGTAGTGCTTGGTCTTGGCGCGCACTTCGAAGCCCTTGTCCTCGAGGTACTTCTGTTCGTAGGCGCGAACCTGGGTGTGCTCGCGCTGGATCTCGCGGATGGGAGCGACGATGGTGTAGTCGCCCAGCGCCTTCACGGTCAGGTCGAAGCGGACCTGGTCGTTGCCCATGCCGGTGCAACCGTGCGCGAAGAACTTCGTGCCGAGTTCGTCGCAGCGTTCGAGCGAGGCCTTCACGATGAGGTAGCGATCCGACACCAGCAACGGGTACTGGCCCTGGTAGAACTCCCCGGCCCAGATCAGCGGAGTGACGAAGCTGTCCCAGATCGCCTGGGCGGCATCCACGGTGCGGTGCGAGGCCGCGCCCAGCTCATGGGCGCGCTGCTCGATGTACTCACGCTCCTCGGACGAGACGCCGCCGGTATCGACGAACACGGTATGCACCGCATAGCCGCGCTCGATGAGGTAAGGGACGCAAAAGCTGGTGTCGAGGCCGCCCGAGAAGGCGAGGACGATATCTTTGCTGGACATGCTGGCTCCGAAGGAAAGCGATGGACGATCGGGAAAGATGAATCAGAAACCGAGGCCGGACTTCACGCCCGACGACTGTGAGATGAGCGAGGCCATGACCGCCTTCTGCACGTGCAGGCGGTTCTCGGCCTCGTCGATGGCGATGCAGGCCGGCGAGTCCATCACCGCGTCGGTCGCCTTGATGTTCCGGCGAAGTGGCAGGCAATGGCTGAAAAGACCGTTGTTGGTCAGCGCCATCTTGGCCTCGTCGACGATGAAATGCTTGTTGGCGTCGCGTATCGCCTTCTCTTCGTCCCAGCGGCCGAAGTAGGGGATGGCGCCCCAGCTCTTCGCGTAGATCACATCCGCCCCGCGATAGGCCGCCTCGATATCGTGCGACACCTGCAGCGAACCGCCGTTCTCACGTGCGTTGCTCCTGGCGAACGCCATGTATCGCTCGTCGAGGACATATTCCGGCGTCGGGCACAGCAAGGTCACGTCCATGCCCATCTTCGTCGCGATCAACAAGGCCGAATTGGCGACCGCCGTGTTCAACGGCTTCGGGTGGTAGGTCCAGGTCAGGACGTATTTCCTGTTCTGCAGGTCGCCCAGGTGCTCCCTCAGGGCCAGTGCGTGGGCCAGTTCCTGGCACGGATGGGTAATCGTCTCGAGGTTGATCACGGGCACGGTGGCGTACTGCGCGAAGGCCGCCAGCACCTTGTCCTGCCGATCCACCGACCAGTCGACGAACTTCGGGAAGGCGCGCACGCCGATGAGGTCCACGTAGCGCGAGAGCACGCGGGCCACCTCGGCGATATGTTCCTCGGTGTCGCCGTCCATCACCGATCCGACCTCGAACTCGATCGGCCACGCATCCTTGCCTGGCGAAAGCACCACCGCATGTCCGCCCAACTGAAAGGCACCCAGTTCGAAGCTCGTTCGCGTGCGCATGGACGAGTTGAAGAACATCAGCGCGATCGACTTGCCGGCCAGTTGCTGGCCCTGTGGCGAACGCTTGAACTCCGCGGCCTGCTCAAGCAGGGCGTCGAGTTCGGCGCGGCTGTAGTCCTGGGTGGAAAGGAAGTGGCGAACGGTCATGGCAATCCAGTTCGGTCGGTGGCCGCGGGGCCGTGAAGGAGAGAGGAATGAAAAACAAAAAAACCCGGCGCATGGCCGGGTTTTTAGTCGGTACGAATGAAACGCGCGCGACAGCCTACCCGGCCAGTGGTCCGATGTACGGTCGACGAGCACGCGAGGTCATTCCCGCGGCCATACGGGCGCTGGTAAGGACGATCGCGGTGTAGACGGCGTGGGTCACGGCAAGGTCTGGAAAGGTGGAACCGCGATCATGCCGGGATTTGGTGCGGCGCGCAACACGCCCGGTTCTCCCTGGCGGGAGAGCTCAGGCGGGAGAGCTCCAGATGGGAGCCGACCTTGTCGGCGAAGGGTGCTTGCCCCACCCCGGCCCGCTGCCGCGGGATCGCCGACAAGGTCGGCTCCCACCGGTACCCAAGGATTCCCACCGGAATCAAAAGGCCCCTACCAAAACCGGGAACCAAAAAAGGCCGCGATCGCTCGCGGCCTTTCTTGTTTAGAGGCGGGACGGAGGTCAGTCCGCCGGCGCCACGCTCACGCGGACACGCAGGCGCTCGCCCGGATCGTAGTTCAGGCGGGAGACGTAGACCTCCCCGCGATAGCGGTATTCGACGTCGTAGCCGGCGATGCGGCGCTGCTCGGACACCGAGCTGACATCACGGCAACGCGTTTCGGTGCTTTCGTAGGTGCGGTCGCCATTGCGGGCTATGCCGTTGCCGACCGCGCCGCCGGCGACGGCACCGACCACCGTGGCGGCCTTGCGGCCGTCACCCTTGCCGACGGTGTTGCCGAGCACGCCACCCACGACGGCGCCGAGGATGGTGCCTGCCGTGCTGTTGCCGCTGGATTCACGGCGGACGACGGGCTGGTCGTAGCACTCCTGACGCGGGGTCTCGATGCGGGCCACGCCGTACACCGGGTCGACGCGCAGGACGTCCGCCCAGCCGTAATGGGTATTGTCGTCCGGGCCCGCGGAGGGGCCGGGGCCCGGAGGACCGGGAACGTAGCGACCGTCCTGGGCACTGACGCCGGTGGCGAACAGGGCGAGAATGAGCGCGGGGATGAGCAGGCGAGACATTTAGGAAAACCTCCAGCCAGGCGCACGAATGGCGCCTACTGGCTAGCATTTCAGCAAGTTCACGCTGAATCCACGCTTAGAACCGGCGGGCGAAATCATGACGTCCCGTGTCAACCGATTCCGGCCCCGCGCGTGCGTCCCCTCCGGGTGGGCTTGCTATCATCTCCGGATGGCCCGCACGCCGCTCCCGTCCACGGATTCCCGATGCCGATTTCGCTCTACAACACCTTGTCACGCCGCATGGAGGCGTTCACCCCCCTCGATCCGCAGCGGGTGACGATGTACGTGTGCGGGCCCACGGTCTACAACTACATCCACATCGGCAACGCCCGGCCACCGGTCGTCTTCGACGTGCTGGCCCGCCTGATCCGCCGGCATTACCCGAACCTGGTCTACGCCCGGAACATCACCGACGTGGACGACAAGATCAATGCCGCCGCGGCCGCCGCCGGGGTGCCGATCGCGACGATCACCGATCGTTACACCCAGGCCTACCGCGACGACATGGCCCGCCTCGGCGTCGCTCCGCCCGATGTCGAGCCGCACGCCACCGCGCACATCCCGCAGATCGTGACGATGATCGAGCGCCTGATCGCCAGCGGCCACGCGTACGAGGCCGAAGGCCATGTGCTGTTCCACGTCGAGTCGTTTCCCGCCTATGGCGCCCTGTCGGGGCGCGACCCGGAAGAACTGCTGGCCGGCGCGCGCGTCGAGGTGGCGCCGTACAAGAAGAGTCCGGGCGACTTCGTGCTGTGGAAACCCTCGGACGCGAGCCTCCCCGGCTGGGACAGCCCCTGGGGCCGCGGCCGCCCGGGTTGGCACATCGAGTGCTCCGCCATGAGCGAGGCCCACCTCGGCGAGACGATCGATATCCATGCCGGTGGCGTGGACCTCACCTTCCCGCACCACGAGAACGAGATCGCCCAGAGCGTCTGCGCGCATGGCGGCAAGACCTTCGCCCGGTACTGGCTGCACAACGGCATGCTCACGTTCGAGGGCCGGAAGATGTCCAAGTCGCTGGGCAACGTGCTCCAGTTGCACGAGCTGCTCGGCAAGCACCCTGCGGAGGCGCTGCGCCTCATGCTCCTGCGCGGCCATTACCGCCAGCCGCTGGACTGGTCCGAAGCCGCGATGACCCAATCCGTACGTACGCTCGACGGCTGGTACGGCGTCCTGCGCGACATGGCCGACGTGGACGCCGGCGAGGCGGTCGTGCCCGAGTCCGTCGAAAGCACGCTCTGCGACGACCTGAACACGCCCCAGGCGCTGGCCGAGATATCGCAGCTGGCCGATGCGGCCCGCCGCGCCACCGGCGCGGCACGCGGTCCGGCCAAGGCCGCGCTGCTGGGCGGCGCCGCCCTGCTCGGCCTGCTGCAGCAGGAGCCGGAAGCCTGGTTCCGCCAGGGCAACCCGGGCGAGGCTGTCGACGCGGCCGCCATCGAGGCGCTGCTCGAGGAGCGCCGCGCGGCACGCGCGGCGAAGGATTTCGCCCGCTCGGACGCCATCCGCGACCAGCTCAAGGCATGGGGCATCGCGATCGAGGACGGCGCGCAAGGCACGCGCTGGAGCGTGGTGAAGGCATGAACGAGCCGATGGAAGTCACGGCCACCGAAGCACAGGCCGCGATCGCGGAGGAATTCGCCTTCTTCGGTGACTGGACCGAGCGTTACCAGTACCTGATCGATCTCGGCCGCCAGCTACCGCCCTTCCCCGACGAGCGGAAGACCGAGGAAAACCGCGTGCACGGCTGCCAGTCGATGGTCTGGCTGATTCCATCGGGCGACGCATCGAGGATGCACTTCGACGCCGCCAGCGACTCCGCCATCGTCTCCGGGTTGATCGCCCTGGTGTTGAGGGTCTACTCCGGCCGTTCCGCGCGCGAGATCGTCGACACCGAGCCCTCGTTCATCCAAGAGATCGGCCTCGCCAAGCACCTTTCACCCACCCGGTCGAACGGGCTCGCGGCGATGCTCGCGAAGTTGAAGGCCTACGCGGCGGAGACGTTGGCCCGAAGCTGAGCGGACGCCGGAAAGCAAGACGGCCCCGCGATGCGGAGCCGTCTCGTGGCGCAACCACAACAGGACGGAATCAGTCGCCCATCTGCTTCTGCAGGTGTTCGCGGCGCTCCTGCGCATCGAGCGACAGCGTGGCGATCGGGCGGGCGTCGAGACGGTCCACGCCGATTTCCTCGTCGGTTTCCTCGCAGAAACCATAGCGGCCTTCCTCGATCCGGCGAAGGGCCTTGTCGATCTTGGAGATCAGCTTGCGGTAACGATCGCGCGTACGCAGTTCGAGCGAGTTCTCGGTCTCGCGCGTGGCGCGTTCGGCTTCGTCACCCACGTCACGGACTTCCTCACGGAGGTTGTCCATCGTCTGGCGCGATTCCTCGACCAGCTGTTCGCGCCAGTCCTTCAGCTTGTTGCGGAAATAGGCGAGCTGACGAGGATTCATGTACTCCTCGTCGTCGTTCGGCTTGTAACCCTTGGGCAGGTCGATGACGGTGGAAGCCGGCAGCGCATAGCGGCCGTCTTCGCGCGTGATGCCGTTGTCGGCGGTATTGGAGGCAGTGCTATTCATGCTGGATTGAGCGGACTTCTCGTTTCTGGATGAGGTGGAGCTGCCCACCGCGGACGCCGTCCGGGGTGTCGCAGTGGCAACGGCCGATGCCGTGCGCCCCTTCTCGGGCGCGGCGGCGGGGGTGGTCGGTGCGGTCTTCTTGGCCGCCGGCGTGGACACCGGAGCGGGTGCGGCCTTTACAGGCGCCGCGGATGTCTTCTTCGCGGGCGTCGCGGGCGTCTTCTTCGCCGACGCCTTGGTCACGGCGGGCGCGGCTTTCTTCGCCGGGGCGGCGGGAACGGTCTTCGCCGCCACCTTGGTGGCCACCTTCGTAGCCGGCTTCGGTGTCGCCTTGGGCGCCGCCGTCTTGGCCGTCTTCGCCGGCGCCGCCTTCGGAGGGGCTTTCGCCGGGGCTTTCTTCGCCACGGGTTTCGGTGCCGTCTTCTTGGCAGGCGCGGCTGTCTTCTTCGGGGCTGCCTTGGCGGCCGCCTTCGTCACGGACTTGACCGCGGCCTGGACGGCCTTCTTCGCCGGCGCCTTGGCCGCCTTCACCGCGGCCGTTGTCTTCCTGGTCGCCTTCACATCACCGGCCCCGCCCTTCTTGGCGGCACCCTTGGCAGCTGTGGAACTACGAGCAATTTTCGCCATTTCCTTCACCTCGGTGGCCGTGGCGGCGGGGTGTTATAGCCCAGATGCGTTACCCCAGCAACCTATCTTCTGGGATACTGTCGATTGGCCCTACGCCGGTCGACACCGGACTCACAGTGACCCGCCTCCTCTTATCCCTGCTCTCTGCGTACAAACGATGGCTGAGCCCGATGCTGGGGGCTCGATGCCGGTTCCATCCATCCTGTTCCGATTATGCACGGGTTGCCATAGCGCGCTTCGGCCCGATGCGCGGCACGACCCTGGGTGCGTGGCGCATCCTGCGCTGCCAGCCGCTTTGCGAAGGCGGCCACGACCCCGTTCCGGAACATTTCATCCTGCGCCGCTGCGGCGCCCAAGGAGCACATACCCATGACTGACGCCTGGCTCATCAAGAACGCCGAACTGGTCAACGAAGGCCGGCGTTTCACCGCCGACGTCCGCCTCCGCGATGGAAAAATCGCGACCATCGCGCAGAGTCTGGAAAAAGATCGTGACGAAGAGGTTATCGACGCCTCCGGCCTGTGGCTGCTGCCCGGCATGATCGACGACCAGGTCCACTTCCGCGAGCCCGGCCTCACCCAGAAGGCCGATATCGCCAGCGAATCCCGCGCCTGCGCCGCCGGCGGCATCACCAGCTTCATGGAAATGCCCAACACCAAGCCGCCCGCCCTGGACCGCGACTCGCTGGAGGCGAAGTACGCCCGCGCCGCGGAAACCTCCGTGGTCAACTATGCGTTCTACCTCGGCGCCAGCAACGACAACCTGGAAGCGATCCGCGCGCTCGATCCGAAGAGCGCTCCCGGCATCAAGGTCTTCATGGGCGCGTCGACGGGCAACATGCTCGTCGACAACCCGGAAACGCTCGACCACATCTTCCGCGACGCGCCCACGCCGATCATCACGCATTGCGAAGACACGCCGATGATCGACGCCAACCTGGCAAAGGCGCATGCGGTCTACGGCGAGGACATCCCGGCCCGCGAACACCCCCTGATCCGTTCGCGGGAGGCTTGCATCAAGTCCACCCGGCTGGCCATATCCCTGGCGAAGAAGCACGGCACCCGCCTGCACGTGCTGCACATCTCCACCGCCGACGAACTGGCCCTGTTCGAACCGGGCCCGATCGAAGGCAAGAAGATCACCGCCGAGACCTGCGTGCACTTCCTGCACTTCGCGGCGCCGGATTACGAGCGCCTCGGTTTCCTGATCAAGTGCAATCCGGCGATCAAGGACGAAACCGACCGTGAGGCCATCACCAAGGCGCTGGCCGAGGGCAGGCTCGACGTGCTCGCGACGGACCACGCGCCGCACCTGCTCGAGGAAAAGGCGCAGAAGTACGACAAGGCGCCGTCGGGCCTGCCACTGGTGCAGTTCGCCTTGCAGGCGGCACTGGAGCGCGTGTTCGAGGGCAAGCTCACCCTGGAGCGCGTCGTCGAGGCGGTCAGCCATGCACCGGCCAAGCTGTTCGACGTCGACAAGCGCGGTTTCCTCCGCGAAGGCTACGCGGCCGACCTCGTGCTGGTGGATCCGAAGCGCCGGCACACGGTGACGCGCGAGGAAGTCCTGTCCAAGTGCGGCTGGTCGCCGTTCGAAGGCACGACGTTCAGCAGCAGCATCGCCGCGACCTTCGTCAATGGCCAGCGCGTGTGGGATGGCCGGAACGTGGACGGCAACATCCGCGGCCAGCGTCTCGCGTTCGATCGATGAGACGATTCGCAAGCGTGTTCGCCACGCTCGTGCTTCCCGCGCTCGCGGTCGCGGCCGTCCCCGACCTGCCTGCCAGCGTCTCGCAAGGAGGCCTCGTCATCGGCCATGCGGTGCCCGGCACGCGCGTCACCGTGGCCGGCAAGCCGGTGCATGTGGGCGACGACGGCCTCTTCGTCTTCGGCGCCGGACGCGACGAACGCGGGCCTATCGTCGTCACCCTCGGAAATACGCGGCGCAGTGTCGCGGTCTCGCCGCGTGACTGGCCTGTCGAGCGCGTGAATGGCGTCCCGCCGAAAACGGTGAACCCGCCACCGGAGATCGCCGCGCGGATCGAACGCGAGCAGGCCGAGGTGGTCGCCGCGCGCGATCGCGACGATGCCCGCGAGGACTTCGCCCGGGGTTTCACCTGGCCGGTGAGCGGACGCATCAGCGGACGCTTCGGCAACCAGCGGATCTACAACGGCGATCCCAAGGCGCCGCATTCGGGCATGGATATCGCCGTGCCCGAAGGCACCCCGGTGAAAGCCCCGGCCGATGGCGTGATCACCTTCGCCAAGCCGGACCTCTACCTCACCGGCGGCACCGTGCTGCTCGACCACGGCTTCGGCCTGTCGTCGAACTTCCTGCACCTGTCGCGGATCGATGTGAAGGTCGGCGAGCGGGTGCGCCAGGGCCAGGTGATCGGCGCGGCGGGCAAGACCGGGCGTGCCACCGGTCCGCACCTGCACTGGGGTTTCAACTGGTTCGGCACGCGCCTGGACCCGCTGCTGCTGCCCGGCATCCACTGAGACGCAGCAACCGACTGATGACAGGCCTTGGTGAGGCAGGTCTTGGTGGGAGCCGACCCTGTCGGCGATGGAGGCTTGCCGTAACCTCGCCCGCTGCCGCGGGATCGCCGACAAGGTCGGCTCCCACCAGGTTGTTGTGACCTGGTCCGCGCCAGGACTGGTTAGCGGCTTCAGCGCACCTTCGAAGCGAACGCCACCGCGTCGTGCGGATGCAGGCTCTCATGATGTGCCACGCGAAGGTGGAAGTCGGCGATGTTCGGGTCGGCTTCCAGCGCTTTCTGGATACGTCGCGCGGCATCCTCGCAGAACATGAGGTTCTGTCCGTTGGCCAGCGCGAAGGCCTGTTCGTCCGCGCGCTTCACCGCCGTCTGCACCGGCGTGCCCAGCGCCGATTCCACGTTGTCGATCATGCCGATCAGCGGGAAGACGCCCTCGCCCGTGGGGCGCACGCGGATGGTGGCGGTGCTGCGTTGCGCATGTGGCGTGGCGACGATGCCCTGCTCCGTGCCCAGCCAGGCCAATATGGTCTCGCGGTCCAGTGGTTCGCCCGCCGAGAACGTCTTCGCGAAATTATCCTGGATCAGCTGGCGTGACAGCGCCGCCGAGGCCGGGCAGGTCGACGAATAGAGGACGTCCGTGGTGATCTCGATGCGGAAAGCGTCGCCGCTGAGTGTCGCGTCGATGGTGATCGGATAGGCGCGCCAGCCACTGTTTTCGCTGCGAAGCGACTTGCGGCGCACCAGGTGCTCGAAACCGATGGTGATCCGGGCGTGGTCCGAGAGGCCCTCGTGCGAGGCCAGGAACGATTCCAGGAGCGCACGGATACCGCCCACCGTGAGAGGTCCGGCCGAAAGGGCATCCGAGACCAGCAGGTAGAGCCGCGACATGTGGATGCCACGCGCTTCCGGCTTGTTGAGGTTGACGAAGGCCCCCACCCGAGCCCCCGTGGAGCGCACGTCGCCATCCCCCGCGTCGAAAGCGACGGGCATCTCCATGCCGTCCATCCCGACCCAGTCGAGCGTGCCGATGGCCAGGGCATGCTCCTGCGACGCCACGTCGGGCAGCAGGCGGGTCGGGGAATCGTGGATGTACATCGGGAAGATCCTTGGGACGTGCCGGTATGCGGCTTACCGTGCCCGACATGGGGGCCAGGAGGGTGGGCTCAATGGTCCTTGCGGGGAAACGATCCGTTCAGGTAAATCGCGCGGCGTGGCGCGCCGCGAGCCAGGCACGGAGGGCGGTGGCCGGACCGGAGCGCGATTGGCGGCGGTGCAGTTCGGCCAGCGGTTCGCCCGCGCGCGCCGCGCCACGGGCCGTGGACAGCGCCGTGCGGCCCTCCAGCCCGCGAAAGGTGCTGAGCGGCTCGCCCAGCGCCAACGCTTCGCGCAGCCCGCCGGCGAGTTCGCCCAGCTGCGCGCGCAGCGCCCCGCGCCGCGCCGGGGAATCGGTCTTCAGGTGCGCGCGCGCGAGGCCATGGCGGGCCAGCCGCGTCATCGGCAATGGCAGGCGCTCACGCTCGGCGTCCAGTTCCAGCCGCGACAACGCGAAGACGAGGTGCGACAGCGTGGCGATCCGCGACGCCGATTCCACCGGCGCGCCGGGGCCGAACCACCAGGCGTTTTCCAGGGTCGCCAGCGCGCCGTGCAGGCCACGGGATGCGGCGACCTGGGCGCCGAAATCCGACGGCGTGCCCTGTTCCAGTTGCGCCATGGCCGCGAGCACGGGAGCCAGCCACATGTTCGCCGGGATGGCGCGTGCGCGATCGCCGCCGAACAGCAGCTTGGTAAGCGGGTGGCGTCCACCGCTGGCGGCGGCGCCGGAGAGTTCCTCCGCCCACCATTGAAGCTTGGCCGCGGCCACCTGCGGCTCGCGAATGCCGTAGGCCGAGGAGACCAGCTCCTGTTCGAACGCGGCCAGCGCGACCCGTTCGTCGCGCATGCGTTCGTCCACGAAGCCGAGCGCGATCCGCTGTTGTGGCTGCACGGCGAGCCACTTGTCGACGAAGCTCCCGGTCGCACCGTCGATCACGCGGCAACCTCCCCCACGCCGAGCAGGACGGCCAGTTCATCGGCATGATCCAGCACGGCATCGGCACCCCAGGCATCCGGATCGCCACCGTCGAGATAGCCCCAGCGCACCGCCACGGTGAAGAGCCCGGCGGCATGGCCCGCGAGGACGTCGCGGCGGTCGTCGCCGACGTACACCGAGCGGGTGGGATCGCAGCCCGCCAGTGCGCAGGCATGCAGCACGGGTGCGGGATCGGGTTTCTTCACCGGCAGGGTATCGCCGGAGACGACGGCGGCGGGCTTCCAGTGCGGAACGGCCCGCGGCAGCAAGGCGTCGGTGAGGAAGCCGGGCTTGTTGGTGACGATACCCCAGCGGATGCCCGCCGCGCCGAGCGCCGCGAGCAGGGGCTCGACGCCATCGAAGACCACGGTGTGGCTGGCCATGCACGCCTCGTACAGTTCGAGGTAGCGCGGAACGAGCTTCAGCAGCTCGTCCGGGGCGATGCCCGGGAAGCCGGCGCCGATGATGGCGCGCGACCCACGCGAGACCACGGGACGCACGCGCTCGTACGGCGGCGGTGCGGCACCCTGCTCCTCGCACAGTTCAAGCAAGGCCGCGTACAGCTCGTGGGCGCTATCGAGCAGGGTACCGTCGAGGTCGAAGAACACGCCCTCGGGCTTGAAGGGAAGCCGGCTCATGCCGTCTTCCTGGCCGCCAGCACATAGTTCACCGCCGTGTTGGCCGACAGGCTGGCGTTGCGCGTGAGCGGGTTGTAGGCCAGGCCCTTGATGTCCTCCAGCTCGAGGTCGAAGCGGCGCAGCATCGTGGCCACTTCGGAAGGCTTGAGGAACTGCGCGTAATGGTGCGTGCCACGCGGCAGCAGGCGCATGAGGTATTCGGCGCCCACGATCGCCGCACCGAACGCGGCCGGCGTGCGATTGAGCGTGGACAGGAACAGCTGGCCGCCGGGCTTGAGCATCGCCGAGAGGTCGCGGACCAGTTCGGCCGGGTCGGGCACGTGCTCGATCAGCTCCATGCAGCAAACCACGTCGAACGAGGCCGGTTCGGCTTCCGCCAGCGCGGTGGACGACTGCACGCGGTAGTCGACCTGCACGTTCGACTCGAACAGGTGCAGCTTCGCGATCTCGATGAGCTTTTCACCGAGGTCGATGGCCGTGACGTTCGCGCCGGCGCGCGCCAGCGCCTCGCTGAGCAGGCCGCCACCACAACCGACGTCCGCCACCTTGGCGCCACGGAGGTTGGCGTGGCCGGCGACATAGGCGGCGCGCACCGGATTCAGGTCGTGCAAGGGACGCGATTCGCCATCGGGGTCCCACCAGCGCGCGGCGAGCTTTTCGAAGCGCGCGATTTCTTCCGCGCTGACGTTGGTGTTGTTCTGCATGATTCAGTCCTCCGTCACGGGGCGCCGCGCACGCCATTCATGCACGGTGAGCGTGGACGAGCCGGTGATGTGCAGTGGATCGGAGTGCGCGATCCGCATCGCGGTGGCGAGATCGGTCGCGCGCAGGATGTATGCGCCGCCGCTGCCATCGGTGAAGGGCCCGGTGAGTTCGAGCAGGCCCTGCTCGATCAGGTCGGCAAGGAAGGCCTGGTGCGCTTCGCCCGCTTCCGGCTTGAAGCCTGGATTGCGCATGGCAAGCACGAGATAGAGGTGCAAGGGTTCGTTCATGCCGGATCCTCCGCGGCGATGCGTTCGCGCCAGGCACGTGCCTTGGCCCGGATGGCGGCGGTGTCGATGCCCAGGAGTTCGCCCGAGGCGAGCTTGCGCACGCCATCGATCCACACGTCGCTGACCTGGTGGCGGCCCGTGGCATAGACCAGCTGCGATGCCACATGGTAGAGCGGCTGGGTTTCCAGGGCGTCGAGACGCACGGCCACGAGATCGGCTCGCTTGCCCGGCTCGATCGAGCCCACGCGGTCGCCCAGGCCGATCGCCTTTGCGCCGTTGAGCGTGGCGGCACGCAGCGCATAGGCGGCGTCGAAGGCGGCGGCGTCGCCCGCCACGGCCTTGGCCAGGAGCGCGGCGGTGCGCATTTCACCGAACATGTCCAGGTCGTTGTTCGAGGCGCAGCCATCGGTGCCGATGCAGACGTTCACGCCGGCGGCACGCAGTTTTTCCGCCGGACAGAAGCCCGAGGCGAGTTTCAGGTTGGATTCGGGGCAATGCACCACGGAAACCCCGGCGACGGCGCAGGCGGCGATCTCGCCATCCGTCAGCTGGGTCATGTGCACCGCCACCAGGCGCTCATTGACGATGCCGAGCTTCTGCAGGCGCGCGAACGGACGGATGCCGTCTTTCGCCACGGCCTCTTCCACTTCGTGCGCCGTCTCGTGCGTGTGCAGGTGGACCGGGATGTCGAGCTGGTCGGCGAGGATGCGGATGCGCTCGAAGTTCTCGTCCGAGACCGTGTACGGCGCATGCGGCACGAATGCCGTTGTGAGCAGGGGCTCGCCGCGCAAGGCATCGTGTACCTCGACGGCGCGGCTGAAGTATTCGTCGGACGTGGTCGCCCAGGCGGTGGGAAAATCGATCACCGGCAAACCGATGACCGCACGAAAACCCATCCGGCGGTAGGTGGCCGCGATCACGTCGGGAAAGAAATAGTTCTCGTTGGCGCAGGTGGTGCCGCCACGGATCATCTCGGCCACGGCGAGCTCGACGCCGTCGCGAATGAATTCCGGACCCATCACGCGACCTTCCGCCGGCCAGATATGCTGCTGCAACCAGGTCATCAACGGCAGGTCGTCGGCCAGGCCGCGCAGCAAGGTCATCGGGTTGTGCGTATGCGCGTTGACCAGGCCGGGGATGAGCGCGTGCTCGGGCAATTCGATCCGCTCTCGCGGCGCGTAGGCCGCGCGGGCGGCGGCGACCGGCAGCACGGCCAGGATCTCGCCGCCGTGCACGGCGACCGCGTGGTCGTCGAGGACCACGGCGTGGGGCTCGACGGGGACGATCCAACGGGCCTCGATGAGGAGGTCGATGTCGGTGGGGCTGGCGGTCATTCGGGGCCTCGGTGGGGAAACGGGAGCCTCATACAAGAACGGCACGGCGCCCTCGGGGGCCGCCGTGCCGCGATACCAGGCAAAACGCCGGTGGCCTTACTTGACGCGGCTGTCGTACTCGCCGGTGCGGGTATCGACCTTGATCACTTCGTCCTGGTTCACGAAGAGCGGCACGCGAACCACGGCGCCGGTCTCGAGGGTCGCCGGCTTGCCGCCACCGCCCGAGGTGTCGCCACGAACGCCAGGATCGGTCTCGACGATCTTCAGTTCGACGAACTTCGGCGGCGTCACGGCGATGATATTGCCGTTGAACAGCGTCACCACGCATTCCTCGTCGCCCTTGAGCCACTTCCAGGCGTCGCCCATCGCGGCGAGGTTCGCACGGTACTGCTCGAAGGTTTCCGAGTGCATGAAGACCCATTCGCGTTCGTTGCCGGAGCCCTCGACGTACGAGAACTGGGCATCGGTATCGACGGCATCGGCTTCCTCGAACGAATCGCTGGACTTCAGCGTCTGCTCGGTGGTGCGGCCATCCTTGAGATTACGGATGCGGATGCGGGTGAAGGCCTGGCCCTTGCCCGGCTTGATGAAGTCGGCTTCGGTGATGATCCACGGATCGCCGTTGTGAAGGATCTTCTTGCCCGTTTTGACATCATTGAGGCCAAGGGTCGCCATGCGCTTTCTGCTCCAGGGTTAAATCCGCCCCGCTGGGCGGCTAAAATGGGGTCTGTCACGGGCTCCTGGGCCCGATCCAAGGTCCGTAATGATAACCGCAAGCCCCACTTCCCGCCTATCGCCGCCCCTTCCTGGCTGGCGCGAGCTGTGGCGGGACGCCATCACCGATGCCGGGGAGCTACTGGCCGCCGTGGGCCTGGGCCACCGGCCCGACCTGCTTCCCCCGGACGACGCGGGCTTCCCGCTTCGCGTGCCACGGGGCTTCGTGGCGCGCATGCGCCACGGCGATCCTTCCGATCCGCTGCTCCTGCAAGTGCTGCCCCGGGCGGCCGAGCACGATGTGGCGGAGGGATTCGCCATCGACGCGGTCGGCGACATGGCGGCGCGCGCCGGGCACGGCCTGCTGCACAAATACGACGGGCGCGCGCTGCTGATCGCCAGCGGCAGCTGCGCCGTGAATTGCCGCTACTGCTTCCGCCGGCACTTCCCCTACGGCGAGGAAATCGCCGCGGCGGCCCAATGGCGCGAGGCACTGGCACACGTGCGGGCGGACACGTCCATCCGCGAATTGATCCTGTCCGGCGGCGATCCGCTGTCGCTGTCCACGCACAAGCTCCAGGAACTCACCCGCGGGCTCGCCCACCTGCCCCACGTGATCCGCCTGCGCATCCACACCCGGCTGCCGGTGGTCCTGCCTGAGCGGATCGACGAGGGCTTCACCGAATGGCTGGCCGCGTTGCCCCTGCAGAAGGTGGTCGTGCTGCACGCCAACCACGCGAACGAGTTCGACGATGCGGTGGACGCCGCCTGCGCCCGCCTGCGTGCCGCGGGCGCCACCTTGCTGAACCAGTCGGTCCTGCTGCGTGGCGTCAACGACGACGCGGGAGCGCTGGTGGACCTGTGCGAACGCTCGTTCGCGGCCGGCGTGCTGCCCTACTACCTGCACCAGCTCGACAAGGTACAGGGGGCCGCCCATTTCGAGGTGGACGACGACCGGGCCCTCGCCCTCATGGCCGAACTGCGCGACCGCTTGCCCGGATTCCTCGTACCCAGGCTGGTACGCGAACTGCAGGGTGATGCCTCCAAGCGACCTATTGCCGATTTCGCGCGTTAGTATGGGCGGCATCCGGTCAGCATGACCTGTCCGGACGCGCTGGGGGGAGCGGGCCGGCAAGCCGGTTCGCGGGGTGGGCAAGCGGTCATTCGGAACGGCATGAAACACGACAACGTCATCAGGATCCTCTTCATCGAGAACTCGGTGGAAGACGCCGAACTCTTGATCAACGTATTGCGCAACGGTGGCATCGCCGTTCGCCCCGCCCGCGCGACGAACGCGGACGAAATCCGGACTGCGCTCGACGATATCGGGCCGGACCTCGTTCTCATGAACCCCGGCGTGCCGGGTATCGATGCCGGCGCGGTGATGCGCCAGCTCGATGCCAGCGGTCGCGACCTCTCCTTGATCGCCGTGGTGGACAGCCTGCACGACGACGCCATCGCCGACCTGTTCGCCAATGGCTGCCGTGGCGTGGCCTTGCGCAAGCGTCCGGACCAGGTGCTGGCCGTGGTCCGCCGTGAATTCGACGCCTTGTCCACCCGCCGCCAGGTGCGCCGGCTGGAAACCTCGCTGCGCGAGACCGAGCGCCGCTGCGACGCGCTGCTCGACTCCTCGCGCGACGCCATCGCCTATGTCCACGAAGGCATGCACGTGCGCGTGAACCAGGCTTACCTGGAGGCCTTCGGGCTCGCCGAGTTCGACGACATCATCGGCCTGCCGATCCTCGACCTGGTCGCCGGCACGCATGCCGATGAGTTCAAGGCCGTCCTGCGCGGCCTTTCCAAGGGCGACAAGACACCACCGCCGATGGAATTGCTCGCGCGCCGCGACGATGGCGGTACCTTCAAGGCCATGGTCGAGTTCGCCCATGCCACCTTCGAAGGCGAGTCCTGCCTGCAAATCGTGTTCCGCCAGCAAACGGTGGACGCGGCCCTGGTGGCGCAACTGCAACGGGATCCCGTCACCGGCCTGTTCAATCGCGCCCACACGCTCGCGCATATCGACGAGGCGGTGGCGGCGGCGGCGGCGGGACGTGCCGGACAGGCCGTGATCCTGCTCGAACCGGACAACTGGAAAGACATCGTCGCCAGCGCGGGCATCGGTAACGCCGATCATCTGCTGGCCGCGATCGCCACCAAGGTCAACGAATCGATCGACGACGAGGACATCGCCGGCGTACTCGGCGATCACACGCTGGGACTGGTTCTCCACTCGCGTGGCGACCTCGAACACGCCGCGCTCACGGAACGCCTGCGCCATGCCGTTGCCGAAAGCATCTTCGACGCCGGCTCGCGCTCGCTCACGGTCACCATCACGCTAGGCGGAACCCTGCTGGCCGAGAAAAACGCCAATACCGAGACCGTGCTCGACCAGGCCAGTACGGCGTTGCGGGCCGCGCAGAACCAGGGCGGCAACCGCGTGGAACTGCACGACCCCAGCGCGCGCGAGAAAGCCGACGCGGAACGCGAGCAGTACTGGCTCGACCTCGTTCGCCAGGCGCTCGCCGAGGATGGCCTGCGTCTGTACCACCAGCAGATCATCAGCCTGCAGGATGCCGCGGGCGAGTTCTACGAGATCCTGGTCCGCATGCGGGGCCCGAAGGGCGACGTGCTGCCGTCGTATTTCTTCCCGGTGGCGGAACGCAACGGCCTGCTTCCCGCGATCGACCGCTGGGTACTCGGCCATGCGATCGACGCCCTCGCCCACCGCGAGAACGACGGCCTGACCACGACCTATTTCGTGAAGATGACCTTGCAGTCGCTGGAAGACCCCGACCTGCTTCCCTGGCTCGTCCGCCGCCTCGAATCGGCGAACCTGCGCCGGAGCAAGCTGGTGATCGAGATGCCGGAATCGAAAGTGCTCACGAGCCTGCGCCCCACTCAGGAATTCGTGAGCGGCTGGCGCAAGGCGGGCGGCGGTTTCGCCATCGAACAGTTCGGCTCCGGCCTGAACTCGTTCCAGATGCTCAACCACGTCGAAGCCGACTTCCTGAAGATCGACCGCAGTTTCATGACCGACCTGCCGCAGCACCCGGAAAACCAGAAGAAGATCGCGGAGATCTGCAAGGAAGGCCATGCCTCCGGCAAGCAGACCGTGGCCGAGTGGGTCGAGGACGCCGTCAGCACGTCGCTGCTGTTCGCCTGCGGCGTGGACTTCATCCAGGGCAACTTCCTGCAAGAGCCAGCGAAAGTGCTGGCCGAGGAATACATGCCGGTCTGACCAGCGACTGCCCAGCCATCCGGGAACCAGCCATCCAGTGACTGGTGGGAGCCGACCTTGTCGGCGATCCCGCGGCAGCGGGCCAGGTTACGGCAAGCAACC
>NZ_JBPGXU010000019.1:0-51026 GCF_056755675.1 Luteibacter sp. KNZ12-1A
AGATGTGTATAAGAGACAGCCGGCGAGGCATCGATGGTGGGGGCGGGCAGGGGAACACCTTCCTCCCGGGCCGAGGCGGCCGTACAGGCGGTGAGGGCGAGGAACAGGACGGGAAGCAAGGGACGGCGCATGGCGATCTCCGAGGGAGGTGTGGGCCTGCCTATAGGACCGGGGATACACCCTTTACCTCACAGGCGGCTACAGGATTCCGTGAAGCTGCCGCTAACCGTTGGATCACCGTGCGTGGGCGGCCGCCGCATGGGAACGCAGTGGCTCGGAAGGGGGCAGGAGAGTGGCGTACGACCTGGTGGAGAGACGCGTGTTCGTGGCCGATCTGGAGGTCGGCATGTACGTGAGCCGTCTCGATTGCGAATGGTCCGATACGCCGTTCCCGTTGCAGGGCCTGCCGATCGCCTCGCGGGCCGACATCGACCGCCTGAGCCGGTTCTGCAAGTACGTCTTCGTGGACATGCACCGGCGTGTCACGCCCGCGCGCGTCGTGCCCGTCGTGGCGCCCCGGCCCGCACTGAACCCTCGCCTGGTCGCCCGCCACAGCTATACGGACACGGTGCCGTTCGACGAGGAACTGCCGCGGGCCCGCGAGGCGTTCGACGGCATGTCACGCTTCGCCGAACGATTGGTGGACGACATCCACGGCGGCCGGGCGATCGAGCCGGGCGCGGTGGAAGAGGCCGTACGGCCGATGGTCGCCAGCGTATTGCGCAGCGGCGACGCCTTCTTCTGGGTCGAGAGCCTGCGCCAACGCGACAGCTACACCTACCAGCACGCCGTCGCCTGCAGCACGCTGGCGGCGGCGTTCGGCAGGCACATGGGATTCGCTGGCGAGGCCATCGTCAGTCTTGCCGCGGGCGGCCTGCTGATGGACGTGGGCAAGGCCCAGCTGCCCGATGAGCTGCTCGGACGTGGCGGCCCGTTGAGCGACGAGGAATGGGAACTGACCCGCCAACACGTGAGCGAGGGCATGGCCATCCTCGACCACGCCGGTGTCAGCGACCCCGAGGTGCGCGACATGGTGCTGACCCACCACGAACGCTTCGATGGCAGCGGCTATCCCGCGGGCCTGGCCGGCACCGCCATCCCCTTGTCCGGCCGGATGGCCGCGATCATCGACACCTACCACGCGATGTCCACGCCGCGTCCCTACCGCCCGGCCGTCTCCCGGCACCTCGCCCTCCGCCAGCTGTACGCAGGCCGTGACCGCGAGTTCCAGGGCGAGCTGGTGGAACAGTTCCAGGCCTGCATGGGGGTCTATCCGACAGGCTCGCTGGTGGAGTTGAACACGGGCGAGGTCGCGATCGTCATGATGCAGAACCAGGCGCGCCGCCTGCAGCCTCGTGTGGCTATCCTTACGCGAAAGGACAAGGCAGCGCTGGAGGAATTCCTTATCATCGATCTCATGAACCAATCGGACAGCATCCGCCGTGAGATCCTGCGTACCTTGCCCGCGGGCAGCCATGGAATCGACCCCCGGGAGTATTTCGTCCAATGAGCGAGCGGCGTGCCGACATCCTGCCTGCGGTGCAGGTCATCCTCGACCGGGTGGTCCCCGATTCGGGATGGCGCGCCGTGCTCGTCGTGCGGTTGCAGGGCATGCGCGAGGCGCAGCTCCGCTTCGGCTACGACTTCGGCAATGCCATCATGCTGGCCGCCCGCGAGCGCCTGGTGGAGGCGGTTCGCCATGTGGACACGGTCTTCGTCGCCGGTGACGACAGCTTCGTCGTGGTGCTCCCCTCGGTACGCAACCGCACCCATGCCCTGCTGGCGGCCACGCGCATCGTAGGGGCCTTCGACACGCCCCTGTTGCGCGGCGAGCGCCCCTGGCACGGACGGCCCGTGGTCGGCGTGGCGGTGCATCCCGAACACGGCACCTCCGCGGAGCTGCTCTATCGCCGCGCCGAACTGGCCCATGACGAAGCACAGCGCGTGGGCGAGCCGTTCGCGCTTTACCAGCCCGACGCCACGCCCGTGGAGATCCTCTACGGCGAACTCCGCGAAGACATCGAGGCCAATCGCCTGCACGTGGCCTTCCAGCCACTTCGCGACCTGCGCTCCGGCGAGGTGGTGCGGGTGGAGTCGCTTTCCCGTTGGACCACGACCGCCCAGATCCACGTGGCACCTGCCGATTTCGTGCAATTCGCCGAGCGCAGCGACCTGATCGTGCCGCTGACCCGTTGGAGTCTCAACGCCTCGCTGCGCCATGCCGCGGCGCTGCACCGTGGCGGCTGTCCGCTGGACGTCGCGATCAACCTGTCGCCGCGCGTGTTCGCGGAGCAGGGTTTCGCGGAACAGATGATCGGCGCCATGGACATCTGGGGCGTGCCACCGGAAGCGGTGATCGTCGAGATCACGGAAACGGCCCTGCTCACCGACCTGGACATGAGCGTGCGTGTATTGCGCTCCCTGCGCGACCGCGGCGTGCGCGTGGCCATCGACGATTTCGGCACCGGCTATGCGTCGTTCGCCTACCTGCGGCACTTCCCGGCCACCGAGCTGAAGATCGACCGCACCTTCGTCGACGCCATGAACACCGACCGCCGTACCGAACTGCTGGTGCAGGCCATGGTCGACGTGGCCCACCGCCTGGGCATGGAGGCGGTGGCCGAGGGCGTGGAGAACGAAGAGACCCTGCTGCGACTGGTCGAGATGGACTGCGACCTGGTGCAGGGCTACCACATCGGCCAGCCGGTGCGGGCCGACGACTTCGTCGCGGAACGGCTGGCGGCGGCTTCGCTGGTGTAACGGACGGGGGCGCGGGGTCAGGCGGCCAGTTCGCGGTAACGCCGGTCCAGCGCCGCCACCTTCGCGTCCAGCGCCGCTTCATCGCCATCGTTGACGATCACGTCGTCGGCGATGGCCAGGCGTCGCTCGCGGGACGCCTGCGCCTGGATCATTTTCGTGGCGAGGCTGGCGTCGATGCCATCGCGGCGGGTCAGCCGCTCGACCTGCACGTCCTCGGGCGCATCCACCACCAGCACGCGATCCACCCACGCGTAGTGCTCGCGGTTCTCCACGAGCAGGGGGATCGAGAGGATGCAGTACGGCCCGCGATCGGCCGCCACGGCGTCGCGCAGCCAGGTGCGGATACGTGGGTGAAGGATGCCTTCCAACGTCGCGCGTGCGGAAGGATCGTCGAAGACGCGCTGGCGCATCGCCGCGCGGTCGAGTCTTCCTTCGGCGTCCAGCGCCCCCGAACCGAACGTCCGCGCCACTTCGGCCAACGCCTCGGAACCGGGCTCGACCACCGCCCGCGCCGCCACGTCGGCGTCGTAGGCATGGATGCCGCGTGCCTCGAAACGCCGTTCCACGGCGCTCTTGCCCGAGGCGATACCGCCGGTCAGCGCGACGACGAAGCCGCTCATTGCAGGCCGGTGAAGCGCACGTAGGCGGCGAGCAGCCGATCGCCCGCCAGGAACCAGACCCAGCCCGCCGCGGCGATATACGGACCGAACGGGATCGGCACGTCGCGCTGATGGTTGCGGAACAGCATGAGGCCGCCGCCGACCAGGGCGCCGATCAGCGAGGACAGCATGATGACCGGCAGCAGCGACACCGGGCCCATCCACGCACCCAGCGCGGCCAGCAGCTTGAAATCGCCGTGGCCCATGCCTTCCTTGCCGGTGAGCAGCTTGAACAGCCAGTACACGCTCCAAAGGCTGAGGTATCCGATCAACGCGCCAAGGATCGCCGACGACGGTTCCACGGGTAGCGGCTGCCACGCCGGGATCAGGGTGAGCCCGAGGCCGATCCAGAGCAGTGGATAGGTCAGTTCGTCCGGCAACAGTTGGGTACGGACGTCGATGCCGGACAGGGCGATGAGGAAGAAGGTGAACAGCAGGCCGGCGAGGGCGGCCGGCGTCGGTCCGAAGTGCCAGACCACCAGGGCGCTGGCGACGCCCGTGAAGAGTTCCACCAGCGGGTACTGCGCCGAGATGTTCGTACCGCAATAGCGGCAGCGCCCACGCAGGAACAACCAGCCGAACAGGGGGATGTTGTCATGGACGGCGAGGCGATGCTTGCACTGCGGACAGTGCGACGCTTCGAGTGCGATGCCCGGCGGCTTGGGTTCGTCGACCGGATCGAGCGCCAGGACATCCCGCGCCTGCTTGCGCCACTCCCACTCCATGCGCGGCGGCGTGCGCAGGATGACCACGTTGAGGAAGCTGCCCACGAGCAGGCCGAAGACGGCGGCGAAGGTGATCCAGAGGGCGATGGGTAAGTCGGGCATGGGCTCGGCCGTGGGTTAAGAAAAACCCCTCGCCCGCGAGGACGAAGGGTTCGTATTGTGCCTTGCCTGAACGATCGGGGTCAGACGGTGCCGGCGAGCTTGAAGATGGGGAGGTAGAGGGAGATGACCATGCCGCCGACGATCGCGCCGAGGATGACCATGATCAACGGCTCGAGCAGGGTCGCCAGGTTGTCCACCGCGTTGCTCACCTCCTCCTCGTAGAACTCGGCCACCTTGAACAGCATATGGTCGAGCGCGCCCGATTCCTCGCCGATGGCCGTCATTTGCACGACCATGTTCGGGAAGAGGCCGGTCTGGCGCATGGACAACTGCAACTGATGGCCCACGGCGATATCGTCACGCATCTGTAGCACCGCCTGGCCATAGATGATGCTGCCGGTGGCACCCGACACGGCCTCGAGCGCCTCGACCAGCGGCACGCCGGCGTGGAAGGTGACGCCGAGGGTGCGGGCGAAACGGGCGATGGCGGAGAGGCGGAGGACGTTGCCGATCACCGGAAGCTTCAACGACATCCGCTCCAGGAAATGCGCGAACTTCAACGAGCGTTTCTTGGCGAAGATGATGGCGGCGATGCCACCGACGATACTGCCGATGACCACCCACCAATAAGATTGCATGAAGCGCGAGGCCGAGACCACGATCTGCGTCGGCACGGGCAGTTCGGCACCGGCGTCCTTGAAGGTCTGCTCGAACACGGGGACCACGAAGAGCAGGAGGATCATGGTGACCAGAGCGGCCACGACCAGCACCATGATGGGGTAGAGCAGGGCCTTCTTGATCTTGGCCTTGATGCCCTCCATGCGCTCCTTGTATGTGGCGACGGTGTCCAGCACCGTATCCAGGACGCCCGCCGACTCGCCAGCATGGACCAGGTTGCGATAGAGCTCGTCGAACTGCACGGGGTAGAGCGCCAGGGCCTCATGCAGGGAGGCACCCCCTTCGATAGCGTTCTTGACGTCCGTGAGGATGTTCTTCAGCCGAACGTTTTTCTGACCACTCGCGATGATGTCGAAGGCCTGCACCATCGGCACGCCAGCCGCCATCATGGTGGCGATCTGACGACTGAAGATCGCGACGTCACGGGGTTTGACCGCACTCCCCGTACCGCCGAAAAGCGGCTTGGCCTTCTCGCGTACCGTCTGCGGATTCATGCCCTGGCGGCGCAATTCCGCCTTGACCAGGGCCGCATTCTTGGCCTGCATATCCCCTTTCATGCGCTTGCCGCGCTTGTCGAGGGCCGTCCAATCGTACGTAACCAGCTTATTGACTTCGGCACGCGCAGCGCCAATGGCGCGGACGTTCTTTGTGGCGGTGGCGGTAGCCATGACGCGGTGTTCCCCCCGGATTGATGCTTCAGTAGGCCGCCCCGTTCCGGCCGGCCCCTGTTCTTATTCTAGTGTGACCGCTAGGCCGCGTCCCTTTCTGCCGCCTGGCGCACATCTTCACGTGTCGCAGGCGGTGTCGAGACCCGGATCAGTCCTTGGTGACGCGGTTGATCTCGGCCAGGCTGGTGACGCCGTTCCTGACCTTGAGCAGGGCCGAAGCGCGCAGGTCGTTGATGCCTGCTTTTCGGGCTACCTCGGCGATTTGCATGGCGTTGCCACCTTCGAGGACGATCTTCTGGATGTCCTCGACCATGGGCATGACCTGGTAAATGCCCACGCGGCCCTTGTAGCCCTCGTTGCAGCTGTCGCAGCCAACGGCCTCGTAGATGGTGATGCCCTGGTCGACTTCCTCCTGCGTGAAACCTTCCGCCAGGAGGGCCGCGGCAGGCAGCTGGATGGCCCGCTTGCAGTCGTGAAGGCGCCGGGCGAGACGCTGGGCGATGATCAGGGTGACCGACGAGGTGATGTTGTAGGGCGCGATGCCCATGTTCATCAGGCGGGCGACCGTCTGCGGGGCATCGTTGGTGTGCAGGGTGGAGAGCACCATATGGCCGGTCTGGGCCGCCTTGATCGCGATCTCGGCGGTCTCCAGGTCGCGGATTTCGCCGACCATGATCACGTCCGGATCCTGGCGCAGGAAGGAGCGCAACGCTGCGGCGAAGGTCATGCCACGCTTGGTGTTCTGCTGTACCTGATTGATGCCCTCGACGCGGATTTCCACCGGGTCTTCCACCGTGGAGATGTTGCGGCCTTCGGTGTTGAGGATGTTCAGGGCAGTGTACAGCGAGACGGTTTTACCGGAGCCCGTGGGGCCGGTCACCAGGACCATGCCGTAAGGTTTTTCGATCGCGTCCAGGTACAGCTTCTTCTGGAAGTCCTCGTAGCCGAGCTTGTCGATGCCCAGCTTGGCCGAGGAACCGTCCAGGATACGCAGCACGATCTTTTCGCCGAACAAGGTCGGCAGGGTGCTGACGCGGAAGTCGATGGCACGGGTCTTGGTCAGGTTGAGCTTGATGCGGCCGTCCTGCGGGACGCGGCGCTCGGCGATGTCCAGGCCGCTCATGACCTTCAGGCGCGAGGCGATACGGTTGCCCAGCTTGATCGGGGCCGTGGCGACGACGCGCAGGATGCCGTCCATGCGCAGGCGGACGCGATAGACCGCCTCGAAGGGCTCGAAGTGGATGTCGGAGGCGCCGCGCTTGATGGCATCGACCAGGATCTTGTTGACGAACTTGACGACGGGGGCGTCGTCATTGGCGTTGGCATCGATGCCGGTGGTGCCCTCGCCCTCGTCGTCGCCGGACTCCAGGACCAGCTCGTCCAGCCCGCCGTCCGCGAAACCCGGGACATTGGCACTCATGGCCGAAAGGGCGGTATCGATGATCCGGCGCAGCTGGCCGCGCTCGACCAGCACCGGCTCGACCATGTGGTTCGAGTGGAACTTGATCTCGTCCAGCGCGTGGGACTGCATCGGATCGGCGATGCCCACGAACAGGCGCTTGCCGCGCTTGAACAGGGGCAGGGCCTGGTGCTTGGTGATCAGGGCCTCGGTGACGAGGTCCAGGGGCATGTTGGCGGGGCCATGCCGCCGATGTCCATCAGAGGCATGCCGAATTCGGCCGAGGCCACCTGGGACAGCTTCGGGCTGTCGACGAGGTTGTGGTCGACCAGCCAGGCGGAGAGCGAGATGCGCTTATCCGCGGCATCCTGCACGGCCTTGCGCACGTCGGCTTCGGGCAGCACGTTCTCGGTGACGAGGCGGCGCGCCATGCCGGTGAGACCCGCCAGGATCGGCGTATGCATTTGTGAAGCCATGAAGGACCTGTTTCCCCGAGATACGCGCCTGAATCTACTCCACATTATGGGATTGGTCACGCCTGACCGGTACGGCGTGGGATCGTCGCGCCGTGGGTGCGCGGATCGCGCGGTCCTTCTCGTTTCCGCAGGGCGATATCCCTTATGATTCAACGACCATGGGGGAGATATCTTGAGTCGTATAAGCATTATCCTGCCCGCCAAGAATGAGGCGGCCGCACTGAAAGACCTGTTGCCCCGCCTGACAGCTGCCCAGCCGGGTGCTGAGATCATCGTGATCGATGACGGGTCCACGGACGATACGCGGGGCGTTTGCGCCGCCGCGGGGGTTGAATGCCTTTCTTCTCCCTACTCGATGGGAAATGGCGCGGCGATCAAACGTGGCACCCGGGCGGCCACGGGCGACATCTTGGTTTTCATGGATGGGGATGGGCAGCACGATCCGCTGGACATCGGGCGTTTGTTGGCTCGGTTGGATGAGGGGTACGACATGGTCGTCGGTGCTCGCGATTGGGAAAGCCAGGCTGGTGTGGGTCGAGGGGTGGCTAATACCGTTTACAACTGGCTGGCAAGCAAGATGACTGGCCAGGTCGTTGCTGACCTTACATCAGGGTTTCGTGTCGCCAGAGCTGGCCGGTTCAGGGAGTTCATTCACCTGTTGCCAAACGGGTTCTCATACCCAACGACGAGCACGATGGCATTTTTTCGCAGCGCTTATGGTGTGGCGTATGTGCCCATCAAGGCTGCTCAGCGGGTAGGGAAAAGCCATATTAGGCCGTTAAAGGACGGCGTGCGATTTCTGTTGATCATCTTCAAGATCGCGACGTTGTACTCGCCGTTGAAGTTGTTCGTACCGGTGAGTGTGGTGTTTTTTGCTCTTGGCTGCCTCAACTACGCACGTACGTTCTTGCTGGAAGGACGGTTGACCAATATGAGTACGCTGATGTGGAGTGCGGCGGTTATCGTGTTCCTGATTGGCTTGGTATCCGAGCAAATCACCGCGTTGACTTATCGTCCTGGCGAAAATGGAAGCACGTCGCGATGAGCTTGCAACCGGATGACCAGCAGCGTGAACTCGACGGGATCAGGGCCTTCTACGACGATGAGTACTATGCTCGCAACGTCGACAAGCAGCATAAGTTGCCTTGGCATTGTCGTATGGCGGCACGCGAACTGACTTTGGTCCGTGGTGGAGATGTCTTGGATGTGGCCTGCGGCACCGGGGCCTGGCTCGGTCAGTTCTCATCCATGGGTGCTCGCACCATTAGTGGAATCGATTTGTCGATCCGGGCCATTGACGCTGCTCGGATTGCGTATCCAGACGGTGACTTTCGGGCCGGACCCGCCGAGGTTCTTCCATTTCCCGATGCCAGCTTTGACGTCGTCACATGCATGGGATCGCTTGAGCACTTTGTAGACAAACCTGATGCCTTGCGTGAAATGCTGCGGGTGGCACGGCCAAACGCGGAGTTCTTGCTGCTCGTGCCGAATGCCGGCTTTCTCAGTCGCAGACTTGGTCTGTACGGCGGCACGCATCAGATAAAGGTCAAGGAAGACGTCATGTCACTCGAAGAATGGGCGGTACTGTTCCGATCGGTAGGTTTGGAGGTTCGGCACCGTCGACGTGACTTACACCCGCTTAGTTGGCGATGGATCATTCATGGCAAATGGCCTACATGGCCATTCCGTGCAATCCAGGCAATCTTGCTAGGACTCTGGCCTGTTGCATGGCAATACCAGGTGTATCACTACGCGCAGCGGAACAAGGGGTGATCTCGCGTGCGACACGTTCTGCTGATCACGCGGAATTTACCGCCACTACGTGGTGGAATGGAACGCCTGAATCTTCAATTGGCGCGCGAACTGAATCAAGGTGGTAGCCTGGATGTCATTGGTCCGAAAGGATGTCGCGGTGAACTGCCCGATGGTGTAACAGCTATTGAATGCAGGTTGAAGCCGTTGCCCATTTTTCTCTTTGGTGCGCTATTCGGAGCGATACGGGCGATCCTAAGACGTCGTCCGTCGTTTGTCATGGCTGGAAGCGGACTTTGTGCCCCATTCGCATGGATAAGTGCGCGTCTCTCCGGGGCCCGTGCTGGGGTCTATCTTCATGGTCTCGATATCGTTGTAGACAGCCACGTGTATCGGAATCTTTGGTTGCCTTTCATTCGCCATTGCGACGTTTGTGTGGTTAACAGCAAAAATACTGCGGAGTTGGCGACGGCAGCTGGAGTATCCCCAGAACGCATTCGGATAGTGCATCCGGGCGTAGATCTATCCGCAGAATTTCCGGATGGTTCAACGATTGAATCGTTCCGCCAAGATAAGGGGTGGGTGGGGCGACGCGTTCTGCTTTCTGTTGGTCGATTGACCGAACGCAAAGGCCTGGCCGAGTTCGTCGAATATGTGCTGCCGCACATTGTCGAGCGATATCCAGACATTCTCTTGGCTGTTGTCGGAAACGATGCTCCGGATGCGCTACGCCGCGTCACACGCAGTGTTAGAAGCTCCGTGGAAGCAGCGGTATCAGCCTTAGGGCTCGAAAGGCATATTGTTCTGCATGGCGAGTTGAATGACGAAGAACTTAAGTGCGCCTATGGCGCAGCGAATGTAGCCATATTCCCGGTGCAGGATATTCCTGGTGATATCGAAGGCTTCGGCATGGTCGCCATCGAAGCGGCAGCACACGGATTGCCGACAGTCGCATTCGCCGTCGGAGGTGTTCCTGATGCGGTATCGAACGGTATTTCTGGGTTCCTGGTGAGGCCTGGCGATTATCTGGGCTTCGTCGACGCGGTCGGGCGAGTACTGGACGCGCCTAGCGGCGAGTTCAGGTCCGGTAGTCGAAACTTTGCGAAAGAGTTCGCGTGGACTTCGTTCGGCGAGAAAATTCACCCGCTCGTGGAAGCTAGTCATGGACGATAAGCCGCGCATCCTGACTATTGACGAACTTGCATCCGTGACGGTTACATTCAACCCCGATCTTGTTTTGCTTAAGAAGCAACTTCAAGCGCTGGTCGACGTCGGTTTGCGCGTCATCGTCGACAACGCGTCCTCCCCTGAGATTCGAGAACAACTGCGCATTTTGGCGTCAAACTCTCAGTCGTTGCTATTGATTGAGAAGGACGTGAACGCGGGGCTTGGAGCTGCACTGAATGAAGGAATGGTGCGTGCTCGGACCCATGCTCCCGGTAGCCGTGCGGTTCTTCTGCTGGATCAAGATTCGACCTTTGCGCCGAATGTCCCACGGGGTCTGCTCGATGCATTGAACCACGTGCAGTCCGAAACCGGCACCCTCTGTTGCGTTGGGCCTGCGTTAGTTGATCCTTATGCAGGCATGGAACACGGATTCCATTATGTTGCCTATGGTTGGTTATGGGCGCGAGCGTTTCCCACAGTCAATGCCACCCCTTTCCCAGTAGCTAACCTCAATGGCAGTGGTACCACGATGTCGCTCGACTTAGTGGATCGAATCGGTGAGCTGGATCCGACATTGTTTATCGATCACGTCGACACTGAATGGTCTTTTCGTGTGACGTCCCATGGGTTCCGTCTTTTTGGTATCCCCTGGCTATCTTTCGAACACCTCATGGGTAATCGCGGCCGTCGACTTTGGCTGCTGGGGTGGCGCGTATGGCCTGAACGTAGTCCGCTTCGCCACTACTACCTTTACAGAAATACCATAAAGTTGTTGCGTCGCCGGTATGTGCCTGCTGTGTGGAAAATATGGGCGGTAGCGAAGGCCGTACTGACATTGTGTGTGGTGACGCTCTATGGCCCCGATCGGACCGAGCAGTGGCGAAAGATAGGCAAGGGTATGATTGACGGTGTTCGAGGCAAAGAGCGTGGGTGAACTGATAAAAAAAAGGCATTGGTCACGTGGCGCTCTCGTTGCCGTCCCCATTTGTCCCATGTGCGAAGGAAGGGAGCGGTCTTCCCTGGGATCGATGCACGACGCTATGAGGCCGACAGACGACGAATGGCAGTTGTGGTCATGCCGTCGGTGTCAGAGCGTCTGGCTTGATCCCAGGCCCGACGATGTGTCGATCCCTGCCGCGTACGATTTTGATTACGTAACCCACAGATCCCCGCAGGTGGTGCAGCACGCGAATTGGTTGACCTCGCTGATCGACGGCTACCTGAATTATCGCTTCGGTACGCGTCGTGCTTCGGCCTCGCACTGGGGGCATCTGGTGTTCTCGATGATCCCGCCGCTGCGGCTCAAGCTTGATTATTTTGGCCGTCATCTTGTGCGCTCCTCTGGAAGGCGATTGCTCGATGTGGGCTGTGGCAACGGCGATTTTGTCGCGTTGGCACAAACCATGGGTTGGGAAGCGGAGGGTGTCGACCCGGATCAGGCGGCGATCGATGCTTGCCGGGAGCGTGGGGTCGCAGTAACCCATGGTTTCATTGATGACCTTGCGATTGAGAAGCGGTATTCGTACTGGGATGCGATCACCATGAGCCATTCTCTCGAGCACGTTCCGGCCCCCCGGGACATGTTGTGTCGAATGTTCGATATGCTGGCCCCGGGAGGTGCGCTTTGGATCGCCTTGCCGAATCCAGCAGCGATTGGCGCTAGGTTTTACGGGTTGAACTGGGAGAGCTATGACGTACCCCGTCACTTATGCTTGCCATCTCTTGATGTTCTCAAGAGTGCTTGTCGCGAAGCCGGATTCGAGATTGTTGAGGTTCGCCGTAGGGGGGCGCATACGGGAAGGCTTTACAGACGTAGTGCCGAGATTGCCCGGATGCGTGGTGGGCGTGGATTAAGTGCTAGCTCGTCTATCGCCGGATTGCTTTCGTTGATCATGGATATGCTGGGCACGCTCAGTGTGCGTTATGCCGAAGAGAACGTAGTTGTCGCTCGAAAGAGCGATAACGCGATTGCTCGGAATTCGGTATGACCCGAGTAGTGACAACGACATGGGGCGGCGGGCCTGCGGTGCGTGTGCCTGCCTGTCCTGCGTGCGGCGGTTCGAAGCGTCGGCTTCATGCCTCACACGTGTTCGACCATTTGAACGGCCCAGAGGCGGAAGACTTGTGGACGATCTGGCGATGCTTCCACTGTCATAGTCTCTATCCGGATCCGAGGCCCTCCGATGATTCAATAGGTGAAGCCTATGGAAATTACTATACCCATGACGTCGACTATTCCTCGGGTTCTCGATCCGGCATAAAGCGCTACGCCGTATCGTCCGTTAATAGCTACATGAATCGGCGATTCCGGGCGTGCGTGCGGCCAGCCTCAAAACTTGGATTCATTTTTTTTAGCGTCGTCGAGCCGCTACGGCTTAAACTCGACTATCACGGACGACACCTTTATCTAGTCCGGGGGGGCGAGCGTCGCGTACTCGATATAGGTTCGGGTAATGGGGAGTTTCTGAAGCGCGCTATTAGTCTCGGCTGGCATGCCGTTGGCCTGGATCCTGATCCGAAAGCGGTGCGTGCTTGTATGGCGCAAGGGCTTCAATCATGGGTGGGTTTCGCCGATAGTGAAGAGCCAAGCGTCGCAGGCCCCTTCGACGTAGTTACTTTGCGTCACAGCATCGAGCATGTTCCAGATCCCAGAGCAGATTTGCGTCACTGCCTACGACGGCTTCGTCCGGGAGGCATGATCTGGCTCGCGTGGCCCAATCCAAATGGCATCGGTGCGCGCATTTTTCGCTCTTCCTGGCGCGGCCTTGAAGTACCACGACATCTATGTATTCCAAGTGCGAGTGCCATGACGGAGATGTTGCGGCACGCCGGGTTTGTTACACCACGAGTGCTTCGTCGTGGACTTCACGCGCGGAGCATTGCTCGCGAGAGTGGGCGTATTGCCGGATGTCGTCCTGGGTGGGGTAATCGACTTCGGAAACACCTGGCACGTCTTGAGGGTTGGTGGGCTGATCTTATGGCCACCTTTTTACCGGCTGGTGGTGACGAACTTGTCGTTATAGCATTTGCTCCAGAGCGCGGCGACGATCATGCGTGAATGCGTCGCTGTTTTGCTCCACTTCCGTTCTTCGGCGATGACGCTTCGTTGCATCGAGTCGCTCGCGAGTGAAGGAGTGTCCGCCGTGGTGCTCGTTGATAATTCCGAGGATTACGGAGCATCGCTGCATGCGTTGAACGAATCGCTGGGCGAAGTGGCGATAAGATTGCATGTCATTGAGCCTGGGCGAAACCTGGGTTTTGCCGCGGGCGTTAATCGTGCCATTGAGTTGATCAGTAGGGTCATGCCCGATGTCAACGTATTGCTGATCAACAGCGATGCCACATTGACTCAGGGCACGGTCGATGTTTTGCGTCGCGCCGTGGTAGACGATCTCCCGTCGATTGCGGCTCCGTCGATCGACGGACCTACAGGACTTGTGCCGGCACGTACGTACTATAGGCACTTTTCGGCAACGGTTTCCCCCGCAGGTCCGGGCTTGCGTGGACATGCGTTGCTAGGCGGCGCATGCCTCATGCTCCACCATTCGCTCGTGCATGCGCCGTTGTTTGACGAGTCTTTCTTCTTCTATGGTGACGACATCGAGCTCGGCTTTCGTCTCGTCCGGGGCGGTATTGCGTTGCTGGATGTGCCCGAAGGGGTGGTGATTCACCAAGGGTCCGGTAGCAGCGGGAACGGCTCACTCTTTTACGAATACCACATGGCACGTGCACACTTGCTTATGGTTTCCCGCTTGGGTTACGGGTTGGGCGGAAGAATTTGTCTCGCAGCAGGACGTGTCATATTTCTTGGACTGCGCGCATCGGTTCGTAGCATTCGCTTCCGCGCCATACGCCCGTGGCGGGGGCTCTGCATGGCTGTACTGGATGTGTGTTTGGGGCGTTGCCGTAGCCTGACTCCGCCAGCATCCTCAAGTCCGGGCGGCACGCACTAGAAAATAACCGTATGTGGCCATGCATGCTTCGGCGCAGGCCAGCCCTAGAGCCATTCCGCGCAAGCCGAGTACGTGTGCTCCTATGGTGAGGAGGCATCCTAGGACAACGATACCGCTGAGCTCAAAGCGTAGTCGCTGTAGTGGCCTGCCCAGTGCAACAAGAATTGTTCCGGCAGCCATTCGCAGGGAGACAAATGGGGCGGCAAGTGCTATCCAGGGAAGCGTGAGCGCTGTATCCGAGAATGCCTGGCCTAGAATAAACGGGAGCAATGGGGCTATCACTGCCATTCCGATAGCGCTGATGATCCCCCAAGTAAATGCGAGATAGCCAAGGGTGCGTATCAAACGCTGTCCATCTGATGTCGGCATGGAACCATGACGAAATAGACGGGGCTGCGATGCGAGCAGGATGCCGAGCACTGGTGTGACAACCGCGTTCATCACGCGCGAAGAGGCACTATAGATGCCAGCTGCGTGATCTCCTAGCAACAAGGGAGAGGTCATTTTGTCCAGTTCGCCAGGGTTGGCCGCAACGACATGCATTGCCGCATAAGCAGCACCGGATCGCCATTCCTGGCGCGTGGGGCGCCTGGGTGCCCATGGAAGCCGAACTACGCGAAGAGTCATGATTAGCGCTGCAGCCAGGCCTGCCGTGGCACCTGCGGCTTGCAGCGCAACAAAAAGATGTACTGAGCCGTCTTCAACAAGTATCAAGCATGTTGCTGCTGCGATGGCGCGAAAGCAAAGGGGAAGCCAAAGTAGGAGTTGCCCTTGAGGTACACGATCACGTGCCTGAAGGACAAAACCAAGCAACTGCGTTACCGGCGTCACGAGCAGTTCTGCGAAGCCGATGAGCAGCAGATCGCCGAATGACAGTGTTCCTCGGGTAAGCAGTTGCGCCAAGAATGGGAAGCCCAGGCACAGGAATGTACCGATAGAGATACTCAGTGGCCATCCATATCTCCATGTCTCTACTGCTGAATGGCCTTCGCGCGCCGTGCGCGCCATGAGTACATAGCCTGAGCCCAAGTTCGGAATGAGGCCCGCGACGACTGCAAGCGATGCCGCGGCCATGTAGTCGCCGTAAAGAGATGGTCCAAGGAGCCGGGTAATGAGAACTAGAGTTGCCGCCTGGGTCAACATACGTAAGCCCAAGACGCCTATGGTCACGAGGCTGCTGCGCGCAAGCTTACCTATCATTGGGCGCACGGCTCTTCTGTACGGGCGTAATAGGGGGTGAAGTACGGTCACGAGCAGCCCGGAGGGGGGCTAGGTCGGCTTCCAGCCGGCCACCGACGTTCATGGCCTCCAGGCTGTCGATTTGCCGCACGAGCTCGGCATGATCGTTAAGTTTGATCGCATATCGAGCCAATCCAACGCGATAGGCGGCTTCCCTTGGCGCGGCGGCCACCGCCTCGCGTTGCACGCGAATGGCTAGACCGCCATCGTGCAAGGTAGACCAGGCGAAGTTGGCATACATGGCTAGAAGTCTGGGGCTGCGCCTGTCGTGCGACATGGCCGCAGAGAACGCGTTATATAGAGGATCCGCCGGAAAGTCACATGATGTATCGCGTAAACATGCCGCCAGAGCGTCGAGCGAGCTCTCATCCTGAATGGTGGCTGGTCGCATCTTGAGCTTGTTTATCATGCTCGTCCACCAAGCGTCCTTAATCGCGAGGTGCATCTTCGAGTTCATGAAGATTAGCGCCTGCTCCGGTAGGATCGCTGAACCAGGTAAGCGCGCTGCGCGCTCGAGTGGTTCGTAGGCCAGGCGGGTAAATGGTGATGCGGGATCGTAATGCGAGGCGATGATGTATGTTCGGCCCAGCTCATACTGGGCACGTGGTGATTCTGGTCCTCTCCATGCAAGCTCACGAGCGAGAGCGATCGGGTCACCCCATGCTCTCGCTGTCACGAAGGTCTGCACAGTCCAGAGTCCAGCGAGTAGGGCGATGGCGAAGTAGGCCAGTCGATGAGCAATGGAAAATGCATGAGGAACAGACTCAACTGCAACCAAGAGTGCCAGGACCAGGCCGAGGCTGGAAAAGTAGTTGCGATGCTCATACACGAGTTCCAGTGGCAGCACCGTTCCTGTCAAGAGGTGGCAGCCGAGGAACAAGGCGATACCCAGCCCGGCGGCAGGCAAGCTATGCCGGACCAAACCACTAAGCAAAGTGAGTCCTGCAAGTGCTGCGAGGCTTAGTGCAGTGGTCGGCGGATCAAGAAGCCCTTGTGATATGACAAAGTCGTCATGGTAGAAGGAAAGGGCGCGAGGGGAGGGAAATATGGTCCATACAACGTAGTCGAAGATGATGCGTGCCTCGCTTAGGAGGCGGGTTTTCAGGGTGAAATCACGGGTAACCCAGGTTGCAGGATCAATCAGGCCGGGTAAGAGCCACAGTCCACCAGCGATCATCGGCACGAGCAATATCGCGGTGAAGAAGGCGAAAATACGCCAATCACGCATCGCACCATCGTGCCGTTTCCCGCGGAAAATGAATAACTCGGTTAGCGCCGCATACAGAGGAAGCATCACGGCTGTTTCTTTAGCCAGCACTCCAATTGCTGTTGCAGCGACGACACTACCGGTCGCTAGAAGCAACCCGTGTCCTCTCCGAATCATTTGCCGCCTGCCGGCCACGTAGCCCCATAGTCCAAGAAGAACCGATAAATTCGCCAAACTTTCCATGCGTTGCACGACGTACAGGACGGCCGTGAGGTTGATGGGCAGTAGAAGCCACCCCGTGGCCACCAGCGCAGCTATGCACGCGGCCCGGGTACGAGCTTCCGGGTGAATCACCCACAGAAGCTCCCTGACAAGGAAAAATGCAGCCAGTCCATTTAGTAAGTGAATTACGAGGTTGGTCAGCTTCATTGCTGACGGATCGTTTCCGCTAAATAAGTAGTTGATTGCAAAACTCAAGGACGCGAGCGGGCGCTTAAAGTCACTGGATGGTGACGAAAGCGCAGCATTCACTAGATTGGGGACGCTCCACTGTTCCAGGTGTACTCCCGGGTTATCTACGATGTTGGGAAAGTCGTCGAAAAGCCAGCCACCAGACAATCCCGGAATATAAACGGCTATCGTCAGAACTATGCCTAGGAAAAAAATAATCCATGGATGCTTGATGACTCGGTTATAGATGCCTGCGCTCATAAGTTTGACGCCGCGTCCGTGCGGAGCACACCCTCGAGGCGTTGCCTCTCCCGTTGCCAGTACTGTTGTTTTTTCAGTATCCATGCATGTATCACGGGCATTCCAGGGGGGGGCTTGATCGCTGCGGCAGGGAGTGAATCAAAGGTTTCTAGGTGGCTTAGTCCATAGCTTGGATAACCCGCCGATCCCAACTCGGCTGCCTGACGTAGGGCGGCTGGCTCACGCGGATCGTATGCGAGTGCGCGATTGAAATGTAGTAAAGCGCTGTCAGGTTGACTCATGCTCAATGCGATAGCTCCTAAAACATGCTCGATATCTTGACGGCGCCCCGCGGGAAGTCGGGAGTTGCCAAGGCCAGCTTTGGCGAGCTTGGCTAAATCGTCTAGATCGAGTCCATGGCAAGAATCTTTTTTTACCGCATCGATGGTTCTATCAAACCAACTTACGAGGAGAGTGCCGGGGTCAGCCGTGGTCGATATGGCGCGTTGGGCGGCGGCTAGGTGTTCAGGACGGAGATTACCAAGAGCGCAGTGCGCTGCGATGAGATTGAAAGCGACCTGTACTTCGGTCGGGTGCTGGGCCAGCATCGGCTCAAGGCGCGCAACGGCTTTGTCGGCTGCGCCACTTTGTAGTTCTTCCTGCGCCGCAATGACTTGCGCACGTGGCGACGCGGGATTCAGCGCTGCCCAGAGTGACGCCTGATGAGCTGTATCGCCCCAAATTACTGCATTGGCGTGAGTCATGAGGCCAAGCGATAGGACCACGATAGTAGCGATGACATATCGAACGGAAAGAGAGGGAAAGAATCTTGTTTCACCTTCTTTCTGAGTAGCGCCAACAAGCCATAGTCCGAGAGGCCAAAACAATAGCATCGCTGGTAAGTAGTTGCGGTGTTCGAAGTAGAGCTCTAAAGGTACGCTGGTCGACTCGAGTAGGTGTCCTGAAAAGAAAAATAGGAAAGCGCCGGCAAGGAAGGGCCATCGATGCCGATACAGAATCGCTCCAACTAGCGCAACGGAAAGGGCCGCTATCGCAAGTAAAGTGGTCCACGGGTGCACGATATCGGTCGATACGATCACGGCATCATTGAATACACCGGCCGTATACGGATGGGGCATCCACAGTTGACCGAGGTACTGCCAGAGAATCCTTGGCTCGGTAAGGAGACGCTGTTGTTCCGTCCAGGGGCGATGAGCAAGGCCATCGTTGATGCTCGATATAGCAACATAAACTAGTGCCATTCCGATGACGATCGCGACCATCCAACAGGCGACCAACAAGATACGGTGTAGTCGTTGTGCCCTAGGCGAGGCCTCCATCGGGTTGCATGAAAAGACGGTATATTCGATGCTGAGAATTAGTATCGGTAGCAAAATGCCGTTGGCTTTCGATAGTGCTGCCAGCGCTGTACAAAGCACTAGGCTGATTGCCGCGAATGCTGTCGCTGCTTTGATCGCATCGCTCTCCAGTGCTTGCCTGACTTTCATCCAAACAAGCATGCCAGCTAACGTGAATGTGGTCGGCAGCATGGCTTCCCGCTGCACGATATAGAGAGTGGTCGAAACAAATAGTGGGTGAAGTATCCAAAGTGCTGCACCTATCCACGCCGCCGCGCTCAATCGGGATACTGGTGCGAGAGGTAAGCTTTTGCAGGCAAGGGTGCTCAGCACAAGATAGAGAAGGAAGCCGTTCACCAAGTGAAGGAGAACGTTTGTTCGCTTGAACGACGCTGGGTCAGCCGGCCAATCGCTGGCATCGATCAGGAAGGTCGCCATGGCAATGGGGCGGCCCAAAGGGTCGGCGGTACCAGATGTTATATATCGTGCGAATGTCGCTCCGTTGTCGACACGTCCCGTCTCACCTAATGAAGGGAGATTTGCGTAGTCGTCGAAAATGAAGCCACCCTTGAGCCCAGGGTGATAAGCCAGCCAGGCGCTAATCAAAAGCGCAGTGATAGCTAGAAGACTTACGAGACGGTTAACGATCATGAACCCATTGGCTGTGTGGAGGTGGTGTCGGTAGAAATGCGCGAGGGCGGTGGAGGCAATGTCGCACGACTACCCTTGGAGCCGACTTGGCGTTTATTGTGCCAGTTCCAGTGCCTACAGTTGACATCAGGGCTGCGCGGGTGAAGATTTTGGTTCTGTATCGCGAGGCAAAAAAAAGGAGGCCGCTTGTGCGGCCTCCTTTTATGAAACGCCTTACTCTTTTACGAGCGGCAGTTCGACGGCAGATAGTTGGCCTTAATGTTAGCGCCAGCCTTGCAGGTCCAAGCGATGCTTCCGGCGTTGGAGATCGGCGAGAGGACGAGCGTCGAGCTGCTGCTGATCTTGGTACTGGCTTTCGGGCCACCATAGGTCGCGGTGATCAGGCCAGTTCCGCCGGTGTCAACGGACACCTTCGTTACGTACTGACCGCTGATGGACGTGTCCGTAGCGAGGCCCGCAGAAACGTTGCTGGTCGGGAAACGTCCCGTATTCTGGAAGAACTCTGCCACAGCCGTCTTGGCGCCGTCAGCGAGGACCGGACCTTCCGAGACCTGCGAGCGGATGGTGTAATCCTGGTAGGCCGGGATAGCGATGGCCGCGAGGATGGCGATGATCGCGACGACGATCATCAGTTCGATAAGGGTAAAACCTTTCTGCACAGTCTTCATGGAGTGTCCTATCTCTTGGTGGTTAGCTAACCAGATTGTGATGCCCCCTGAGCCCCGGTACCGGCTCCCCCTAGGAAGGGCCCGATCCCCTTTCACACTCACGTGGTCAGGAACGACCAGGAAGCTCGCTTGTCGGCTGCATGTTGCGTGCCACACCCGACGGCGCGTATTCCCGCATATTACGGGTGCCGGAATTGTGCCGAGTGTCACGTCTGTCAAGCAACAAGAAAATTTCTTGGGATTCAATGCGATGCATCATGACGTGGAATGTCATAAGGTGACGTTCCGCGTCACCTTATGCGCGGCAACTGGTCGGAAGGTAACGATTTTCCATGGATGAGCCCTTGCAGACCCATGCGATGCTACCGGCGCTGGTGATGGGTGAAAGTGTGAGGTTGCTGTCTCTGACGTGGCTATTGGCGGCAGCAGTAGCGAATGACACCCTTATTGCGCCATCAGTCACTGTAACTCCCGAAACGTACTTCCCTGCAATCGACGCCGCCGAGGCGAGGCCGGCTGACTCATTGCTCGGCGGGAGCCGTCCTTTATCGGCAAAGAAATCCCAGACCGCGCTTTTTGCCCCAGTAGAGACAGTAATGCCTTCCGATACCTGTGCTCGGATTGCATAGTCCTGATAAGCAGGTATGGCAATGGCGGCCAAGATTGCGATGATCGCCACGACGATCATCAACTCAATGAGGGTGAAGCCGGTAACATGTTTCGTCGATGGCATGGGTGAGGATTCTTGGCGGAGTGTGCCCAGTGCCGAGCACGATCCGTACCATACATGGAGTCGCCAAGGACATGGCCATCCAAACGTGAGTTACGTCACCGATTTTGTCCGAGGCAGTCGCGGTCTTTCCTGGGTCGTCCGCTTGCGCTAGCTACCCGGCACCCCTTACCGTCGCTCCCTGCCTTACCTAGGGAGCACATCCATGAAACCCCTCCTAGCCGCGCTAGCCCTGGCCCTAGCGTCCGGCCCCGTCCTGTCCGCAGACGCCGACAGCACCACCCCCCACCCATTTTCCATCCGCGACCTGGTCATGATGGACCGCGTCGGGGACCCCCAGCTGTCCCCGGACGGCCGCTACGCGCTCTTCTCCGTCCGCGCCACGGACTACGCGGCCAACAAGGGGGTCACCTCCCTCTATGTCGTCGACCTCAACAAACCACCGCAACCGGTCATGGTCGTGGAGAAAGGCTCCTCTCCCCGCTGGGCGCCGGACGGCAAGTCCATCTATTACACAGCGCCGAAGGACGGCACGGCGCAGGTCTGGCACCGCTCGTTCGACGCCGACACTTCCGGCAAGGGCCTGGGATTGACGGTCCGCGCCGGTGAAGCGGTCACCGATGCCCCTCTGGACGTCAATGCCTTCAAGCTGTCGCCGGACGGCGCCAGGCTGCTCCTCAGCTACGACGTATTCACCGACTGCCCCGACCTGGCCTGCACCAAGGAGCGTCTGGACGGCCGCGAGAAGGACAAGTCCACCGGCACCGTCTACAACAAGCTCTTCGTTCGCCATTGGGACACCTGGGCGGACGGTCGCCGCTCCCAGCTCTATATCGCCGACGCCAACGCTCCTTCGCAGCCGGTGTTACTGAGCCGGGACATCGACGGCGACGTGCCCAGCAAGCCTTTCGGTGGGGACGATGAGTTCTCCTTTTCGCCGGACGGCAAGACCGTCTACTTCGATGCCCGCATCGCCGGCAAGACCGAACCCTGGTCGACCAACTTCGACATCTATAGCGTCCCAGCCGACGGCTCTGCCGCACCGGTGAACCTCACCGCGGAGAACCTGGCGTGGGACGCCAATCCCCTGGTGTCGCCCGATGGCAAGACCTTGTTCTATACGGCGATGAAAGAGCCGGGCTCCGAGGCCGATCGCTTCGGCATCATGGCCCTGGACCTCGCCTCGGGCAGCAAGCGGGAAGTGGCGCCTTCGTGGGATAGCTCCGCCGGTGCCCTCCAGGTCTCGGCCGATGGCAAGACCCTCTACACCACCACCGACGACAAGGGCCAGCATCCGCTGTTCGCCATCGACGTGGCGACCGGGAAGGCCAGCATTCTCGTCACCGACGGTTCCGTGGGTGCGTTCTCGGCGGGCGGTTCGAAGATCCTGCTATCCCGCGACGACCTCAAGCGTCCGGCGGATCTCTACACGGCGGACCTGAAGGGTAAGGGCCTCAAGCAGGTCACCCACTTCAACGCCAAGCGCATCAAGGGTGCGCAGACCGGCGACTTCGAGTTCTTCACCTTCAAGGGCTGGAACAACGAAACCGTGCAGGGCTACGTGGTGAAGCCGGTCGGTTACAAGCGTGGCAAGACCTACCCGGTGGCCTTCATCATCCACGGCGGCCCGCAGGGCGCGATGACCAACAGCTGGAGCTACCGCTGGAACGCCCAGACCTACGCAGGCCAGGGCTTCGCGGTGGTGACCGTCAACTTCCATGGTTCGACCGGCTACGGCCAGGCCTTCACCGAATCCATCTCGGGCGATTGGGGCGGCAAGCCGCTCGAAGACCTGAAAGCCGGCTGGAGTGCGGCACTCTCGAAGTACAACTTCCTAGATGGCAATCGTGCCTGCGCCCTCGGTGCCAGCTACGGCGGCTACATGGTCTACTGGATGGCAGGCAACTGGAACCAGCCTTGGAAGTGCTTCGTTGATCACGACGGTGTCTTCGATGCGCGCGCCATGTACTACGAAACCGAAGAACTCTGGTTCGAGGAAAAGGAAAACGGCGGCACGCAATTCGACCACCCGGAGAACTACGAGCGCTTCAACCCGGTCAACCACGTGAAGGACTGGCGCGTGCCGATGCTCGTCATCCACAGCGGCAAGGACTTCCGTATTCCCGACACCCAGGGCCTGGGCGCATTCACGGCGCTGCAGCGTCGCGGCATCCCCAGCCAGCTATTGCACTTCCCCGACGAGAACCACTGGGTGCTCAAGCCGCAGAACAGCGTGCAGTGGCATGAGACGGTGAATGCTTGGTTGAAGGAGTGGACGGCTCCGGGGGCGAAGTAAGAACGGGAGGGATGGTCGCCCATGGCGGCCATCCCTCATGGCTTATCACGCGTCTCGCACTCGGCAGCCTCGGCCCATCGATAAGCCGCGGCGGCGCCACTGAAGTAGACAACTTCGGCAGTGCTTGCAGCGATAGCCCGCTCAAGAAGCAACATGTCAGCCTCGTGCGGGTGGCTCACGCGCGCATCATGAAAGAAGATCACCCGTTGGCATTGTCCCGAAAGTACGAGATCGGCGATCTGCACATCACCACCCATTGGGCCGCTTTCGTAGCACTTGGCCCACGCCTCATTTCCTGACCAGCCCTGTTGTCGAGCGAGATCATTCAATCGACGCCCTGTGGTCCCTGTGCAAATTCGGCGAGAAAAGCCGGATAGAAGCGCGAAATGCTTGACGACAAATTCCACCATGCAAGGTTTCCATGCATCGTGCGCGATAAGCGCGATCGTCTGGTGTGCGAACGGGTGCTGTGAGCCGTCGCAGGGGTTTGGCGGCAGTCCGCAAAGAATCCGTTCCGCCTCGATCCACTCCATGGCTGAAGCCGTCGTGATGAGATAAGGCTTGGCATGGACGAGACATAAGCGCTTCAACGTCCGTACTTCGAGGGCAAGGATCGACTCATCGCCGGGTGCGGCCAGATGGATGACTCCGTCCAAGGCATCACTTCCATCGGTATCGATGATGGACGCGGCCATTCGTACGATGTCGTGAAGGCGACCGCCTGGATAAGGAATCAAAGTGGGGCAGTCAGCGAAACCAGAAATACGTCCGACGGCTTCGTACGCATCAGCAGGAACGCGCAAGGTGAGTTTCAGCTTGCGTATATAGTCTCCGCATCGATGCAGCAGCCGATGGAGCGGGGAGTCCTCACTATCCAGGTATTCGCGACTTGCGATAAGCCCTAGTTGCATGGTTTGCCATCCCGTCCTTGGGCGAAGTCATGCTAAGGGACAGATGTCGGTTAGGGAATATCCGTTTCGTCGTAGGCGCGTCTCAAGTGCTCCTACCGTGCCCCAGATACGACCGCGCTGCGAACCAGAAGAAGGTCAAGGCCAGGTTTGCGACATCGATAGCGCCATTCAGTTTACTACCTATGTCACGTGCTCGTTGTGCTCAAAGCAAGCCTACTTACGGTCCATTAACAGCTGTACTGTATCGAAAGCCCTATCAAGAGTTAACTGATCAAAGGCGCCCTCTGAGCACTCGGACAGTGCCAAAATCCATTTCTCAACTACCTGGCACTCGCCCACATGCAGTAGCGTCCATCTCCGCCTAAATGAGTCATCCCATAGATCTGGATTGGGGCTTCGATCCAGCATGCCAAGGATCGCGTCGACGTATACGGGTGGCGTTTGCCGATGCTCAAAACCATGTACAAGGAAGGCTGGAAGGTAGTAACAGAATGCCTCGGGGGTGAAGGCATAGAGCGCATCCGAATTCTTCACGAGAAAATCGGAATCCATCACTTCCCAGCTCAAGCCATGAAAGTTCATGGCTTCGAGATACTCGCTTGTATGTGGCGATCTTTCCGAGATAACTTGTCTCGGCATGCTCCGCCCTTGGAAGGCATGCTTAATTTCCGAAACAACCGTCATGGACTCACCGCCATTCCCTGACATTTTGCGGCGTTTTGCCAAGCTGCCGCTTGTGCCTCCTGGTGGCCGGCATCTCCACCTGCCCAGCATTTTTCATCACGACGAGCTCTCTTTATTGCCAGATCAAGCCAAGCATCGGCACGAATTCTAAGGTCGTACAGAGACATTCCCGCACGACACGCCCCAAGCTGGCCGGCTCTATTCTTGGCGTCTTGCACCTGCCTATTTCGTTGATCGCAGTCATCTTGGGGACAGGTCTTCGTCAGGGCATCAACACCAACCGCAGTAGCGATGCCGGCACCAATGGCAACCTGCGTTCCTGTACTGAGAGCGCCTCCGGTTGCAGTACCTGTCGCAGTTGTAGCGCCAGTGACGGCTGATCCCGGCCCCATTCCAGCTGCGGCACAAGCCGCAGCATTCGCTGGGTTTGCGCAGAGCGCCAAAGATTGTAATCCAAGGGGATCTGTTGCTCCGAAAGGTGCAGAGCCGACGTAAGCGTAAGTGTTCAGCCCACCCTCAAGCCCGATGGGATCACTCTGCAAGTAACGACCGGCTGCCGCTTCGTAATCGCGGTTGACGTTGTTCGACATACCGCTCTCTGCGTCATAATACTGGCCGGGAAAGCGCAAATTCAATGTATAGCCCGAGGAGTAAGCAGGCGCGTTCTCCCCAAAGGGATTGCTGGGATAGGCCCACTTCCATTGCACCGCACCGGCATCATCGGTCACGACTCGTGGCGAGCCTAGGCCGTCGGCGTGGACGAACCTGATAGCCACGGCAGACCCACTGCGATCAACGATCCCGATAGGGAGGTTGTCCAGCCATACATAGTCTCGCGCAGCCCCATCGGCGATTTCGGACAGCAGCTGGCTCGCTTCATCGTAATCGAATCGGGTAGACACGCTCCCAACTGTCTTTTGTACACGTTGTCCCAGTGCATTGAGCACATAGGTTCCCACGGTAACCCCGTCTTTCTGGACGACCGTGAGTCGATTGCGCTGGTTGTAGCCATACCCGAATGTCCCACTCGGCAGGACATTCGCGGTCGTATTGCCTCTTGCATCGACCTGCCGTGTCGTGGTGCCTACGGCTACTAGTCGATGAGTGCCCGGCTGGTAGCTGTAGGTTCCCGTCAGCAAACCTGGCGCCGCCTTGGATAGGCGATCTCCCGTCTTGTTGTATGTATAAGCCTCGACCGCGTTCCCGCTTGGGTCGTTTATTCCAGTCAGACGGTATAGCGAGTCGTATCCATAGGTTTCTGACGCCGGTGAAGCACCCACCGAGTCGCCCAAGGCGGCCACATTGCCCATAACATCGCGTGCCAGGTGCAGCGAGAAGGCCGTGCTGGCGATGTCCGTCAGTTGACCATTGGCGTCATAGGTGCGGGTCACCGCCTGGCCGTTGCCTAGCATGTACGACGCGATGGGGCCAAAGGGCTGATAGGTGACGTTCGACGCAATGGTCGTCGTCGTCCCGCCGAGCGGCGTGGCTGTCACCGTAGCGATGCGCCCATTGGCATCGTGCCCGTAAGCGATAGTGGTGCCGTTGGCAGTCGTAATGGATTTAAGCCGATCGCCGACGGTCCACGTATAGCTGGTCATCGTGGTTACCGCTCCCACCGTCTGCTGCTTCTTGATCACGTTGCCGTGGCCGTCGTAGCAGTACACGATTCCGCCATTACCTTCGACCACGCGAGTCAGATGGCCTTTGCTGAAGCCTCCCGCGCACCCTGAGACGGAATCCGATTCGTCGTAGTGATAGGCGACATTGAGGGTCGTATCAGGATAGGTCGTTCCCGTAAGTCGCCCCAGAGCATCATAAGTGAGGGCAGTCGCTACCTGGGAGGCGTCCATAGTACCCACCAGGTTGCCGGCCACATCGTACGTCTGCGCTGTCGTCCCCGTATCCGGGCTGTGTAAGCCAGTGACGTTGCCGAAAACATCGATATCGTAGGTGGTGGTGAGACCATCGGGGTCGCTGAATCCGGTAATCCGATCCAGGGCATCGAAGCTGGTCACCGACTGCGCGTTAGCGGTGGCGCTGTTGGTACCTTGGTAATCGCGGATGGTACTCACCAGGCGATTGAGACCGTCGTAGGACTGCTTCTGTTGGACAGACAATCCATCCTGACTGTGCACCAGGTTACCGTTTCCGTCATAGCTATCGGCAAAGCCTGCAACGAATACCGTTCGATTCAGACCGTCGGTCAGAGCGGTGAGCTGGCCCAACGGATTAAATGTCCGACCGAGGGAGCGTGTGACCGTTCCGGTCGACGTCAATACCTGCTCGCTGGTGCGATTGCCGGCGGCGTCGAGTGTGTAGTGAATCCGCGCTCCATTAGCATCTGTGATGTCGGTGAGGCGATGGGCGGCATCGTAGGTGTAGGTCGTGGTGACACCATCTGGATCCTGGACCGAGTGCACCGTGCCGGTCGGGTCGTACACGATGGTCGTGATGGCATCGGCGGACGAGGGAGTGCCGGCTGGGTCGACCCGAATCGTCTTTGTCGCGATCCATCCGCGCGGGGTGTAGGTGTAATCGGTCAGGGTTCCGTTCGGATTCCGAACGCGGGTGGGCCTTCCGGCCTTGTCGTACGAGATATAGGTAGTGACCAAGCCAGCACCGTCCGTCGTGGACTTGAGGTCACCTAAGCGGTGGCAGGCTCTCTCTGTTGACGTGCAATTGCTCTCATCATCATCAACATAATAGCTGTAAGAGGTAACATCTTGGATGTCCACTCTGGGGCCATCGGTAGTTAGCAAAAGTCCGACAATGGGGCAGATTACTATGTCGACTGCCTCACAGTACGTATTGAGACGTCTACGAACACCCGCAGGTGCGTCTGCGCCGCTCGTGCACACGTATCCTGGTGCCTTGCGCCAATCGACGTCACACTGTGCAGTGGGTTGACCTCTGCTGTTGTATAACCACAGTGTTCGCGTGAACAGGACATGCGAGGCGCCGCTATAAACACGCCTTTCAACTGGCTGATAGAGATCGTTCCAGGTGGTCTGGGTATCTCTTTGGTCACTCGTTCCCGAGGCTTCGATCTTCTGAGTGAGGAGATGGTTGATATCGTAGGTGTATGTCGTCGTACCTCCGTTGAAGTCTGTCGTTTGCACGAGATCACCCAGAAGGTCGTAAGTTCGGCTTTGGATCGGACCACAGTCTTCGCATGGAGCGCTTAGGGTATTGGCGTAGACGCTGCCGCTTACATGCCAGAACGAGCGGTTTGACACCCCTCTGAGTGGATCGATGACGGTGGTTGTTCCGTCATCATTAAAAATTAAGTCGTGACGGTTCACGCCATCACCGAGACGTGTGGATATACCCCGGCCAGCAGCGTCGTAGTCATACGTGGCGTATCGCTGCGATAGTTCGTCCAGAATGCCGGTCAGAAGCGGGTAGTTCTGTGGCGCAGCAAGGTGTGCCGCTTCGTTATAAAGAAAGGCACGGGTCGATCCGTCTGGGGTAGACATGGATGCCAAGTAACCGGTTGCATCGTATGTATATTGATAGACTAGACCGTTCGCGGTCGTTACCGACGAGATGCGATTCAAACTGTCATACTGGAATCGAATGGTACGTCCCTGCTGATCTGTGACTATCGAAAGTCTACGGCCGGTGTTCGGGTCTGCCGGTAATGCCTCGTAACTGAGGACAGTACTTGATCCATTGAAATCATCGACGCGAATGAGTGCGCCGTCGGCGCCATACACTTCTGTCGCGTGGTCGGGGACCCTGCGTAACGTCCATCCGGTGATGGCGCCATTGTCGTCGCGGATTGAGTTAAGTTGATCAGAGACGTCTGACTCGCCGCCCCAAACTCCACCGTTGTATTGGTACGTCCATTCCTGTCCTTCATCGCGTACCACCACGGCTAAAGGCGCGGTTGCTCCAGATGCAGGTGTGTAACGTATTCGCCGCGCATAAGTATAAGTCCAGTGGGGGCCCATCCGAAGGCCTGCGGTTGCAGCATTGCTGTTATAAAAACGCTGAAAATGGAGCGCTTTGTTCAGACGAAAGTCTTCCTCTCTAACAAATACGTTGCCGGTGCCGGCATGAATGGGGTCGCCCACGCAGGTTCCGCAGGGCGGCGGCCCCAACGGCTTGGCCGGGGAGGGGGAAGGAGTAGCCTCACACTGCCAATCCTTAACCATGCTGTGAAGGCCGCCCCATTGAGCCCACGTAAAAGAGAAAGTGCCGTTGGAACCTACTTGGGCATATGGGTTTACGGTGGCATGACACGCCTTTACCAGATATTCGGGATTAGGCTCGCTCATCGTTTTGGCTTGTTCCTGGACACACCAAGCAGCCACGCTCTGGTAGTCATTAGGCGGCGGTGAGGAGCACCATTGGCTGCTTGCTAGTGCCTCATGTCCCCAGAGGAGCATCCATGTAGCAATCAGACCTAACACCGACCTTCGTGCCATGAAAATCGAACGGCGCGTCGACTCGCCGTTGAAAAACGCGGATGTCATGAATTCCCCTTGGTTCGCCATCGATATTACGACGGGTATTGATTATGCAGAGCATAATATCCATCGCTGGGGAATGTCTGTAAGGGAAACCTTACAGGATTTGCAGGAGTTGGCTTTGACCAAATGACAAGGTTCAAGTCAGACGTATCTAGTGCCCTCTTTGACTCGGGCGACCATAGGATGGTCGCTACGCCAATGCGATAGATAGCCAAGCCAGAGCTGCATTCCGTTCAATCATTTGTAGTCCTAGTCGATGCTTGGGCTGTCAGGGTCCCAGCATCTCCTCACAACAGTGCAGTCAAAACCAACGATTCCTCTTCAAAGCAATAAAAATCCCACCCACAATACAAGCCACCAAACACGTAATCGCCGGATAAGCCCAAGGCTTATCCAACTCCGGCATGTGCGCGAAGTTCATGCCATACCAGCTCGTAATCAACGTAGGCGCCGCCAACATGGCCGCCCACCCGGCGAGCTTCTTCATCACCTCGTTCTGCCCGAAGGTGACAAGTGCGAGGTTCACGCTGATCGCCGCACCCAGCATCTCGCGCATCGCCGAAATCGATTCGTTGACGCGAAACACATGGTCGTAGATATCACGGAAATAGGCGCGCAACTCATCGTGGATAAGATGCGGATGCAGTCGTGTCAGCTGCGCTACGAGATCCTGCAGCGGTACGACCGCCAGGCGCAGGGTCATCAGTTCACGCTGCATGTCGTAGAGGCGCTTGATGGTCTGGCGGTTCAGCGTTTCGGCGAATATATCGTTTTCGAGTTCGTGCAACTCTTCCCGGAAATCGCGAACGATCGGTAGGAAATTGTCGACGATGAAATCCAGCACGGCGTAGAGCGCATAACTTGGCCCCATCGCCAGAAGCTCGGGCGTTTGCTCGCAGCTGCGTCGCGCCGGCGCATACGACAACGAGGCGCCGTGGCGCACCGTCACGAAGTAGCGCTGCCCGACGAAGATCTGCGTTTCACCGAAGGCGATGTTGCCGCCGACCAGCTGCGCCGTCTGCGCCACGATGAACAGCGAGTCGCCGTAGGCCTCGATCTTGGTGCGCTGGTGTGCGTGCTGGGCATCTTCGATGGCCAGGTCGTGCAGGTCGAATTCCTCCTGCAGCTTCAGCAGCAAGGCCTCGTCGGGTTCGTGCAGGCCCACCCAGACGAACGTATCCGGCTCCTTCAGCACGTCGCTGATGGCTTCGATGGTGATGTCGCCGATGCGTTGCCCGTTGTTCCGGTAGGCGACACAGTTGACGACCATGCCGCCCGAGACAGGGGCGGGTGCGACTTCAGGGAGGATCGAGACGGATGCCATGGCGGGCATGATGCCGGTCGGCATGTGACGCGGCAATGCGTTGCAGCGCGGAGCCGTGGCGGCCCGGCACCGGAAAGTTGCATCGCGAGGCATCACATCTCCTTATGCCTCATATACCCACGAACGATTTCAGCTCCTGACGGCACTGGCCGACAATGGCCGCTCGATTGACGGTATGAAATAAAACTGTCAAGCCGATTCATTGCATCTATTGCAGCCGTAGGAAAAAACGATGGCCAAGCAGAGCAGCCAGAAATTCATCGCCCGCAACCGCGCGCCGCGGGTCCAGATCGAGTACGACGTCGAGCTCTACGGGGCCCAGAAGAAAGTCAGCATCCCCTTCGTCATGGGCGTGATGGCCGACCTCTCCGGAGCGAGCGCGGGTGACCTGCCTCCGGTGGAAGAGCGCAAGGCGCTGGAGATCGACGCGGACAACTTCAACGAGCGCCTGGAATCGGCCCGGCCATCGCTCGCCATCGGCGTGCCCAACACGCTGACGGGCGAGAACAGCCTGAACGTCGAGTTGACCTTCGCCCATCTCGACGACTTTTCCCCCGCGGCGATCGCCCGAAACGTGGAGCCGCTGGCGAAGCTGCTTGAGGCACGCACCCAACTGGCCAACCTCGGTACCTACCTGGACGGCAAGGCCGGTGCGGAGAAGCTGATCGCCCAGGCGATACAAGACCCTGCCTTGCTGGCGGCCCTCGCCGCCGCGCGCCATCCCACCGATTCGCAGGAGAGCTGAGCCATGGCCACGCAACAGACCCAGGCCGCCGAGGCACTCGTCGACACCGTCGAAGGCAACGACTTCGCGGCCCTGCTCACCAAGGAATTCCGTCCGAAGAGCGAGCGGGCCCGCGCCGAGGTGGAGTCCGCCGTGCGTACGCTGGCCGAGCAGGTGCTCGACCACGCCGATATGGTCTCCGACGACGTCTCCCAGACGATCAACGCATATATCGCGGAGATCGACCGCAAGCTCACCGAGCAGATCAACCTGATCCTGCATCACCCGGAATTCCAGAAGCTGGAAGGCACCTGGCGTGGCATGCATCACCTCGTGACCAACACCGAGTCGGACACGCAGCTGAAGATCCGCGTGATCAACCTGTCGAAGAACGAGCTGGGCCGCACGTTGAAGCGTTACAAGGGCACGGCATGGGACCAGAGCCCGGTCTTCAAGAAGATCTACGAAGAGGAATACGGCCAGTTGGGTGGCGAGCCCTATGGCTGCCTGATCGGCGATTACTACTTCGACCATAGCCCGCAGGACGTGGAGCTGCTTCGCGGCATGTCGCAGGTCGCCGCCGCCTCGCATGCGCCGTTCATCGCCGCCGCCGCCCCGGGCCTTCTCGGCATGGACGGCTGGAACGAACTTGCCAACCCGCGCGACCTCGCGAAGATCTACACCACGCCCGACTACGCCGCCTGGCGCTCGCTGCGTGACAGCGAAGATGCGAAATACGTCGCCCTCACGATGCCGCGCACGCTCGCCCGCCTGCCTTACGGCGCGAAGACCGACCCGGTCGAGGATTTCGACTTCGAGGAAGACACCGGTGGTGCCGATTCCTCGAAATACACCTGGCAGAACGCCGCCTACGCGATGGGCGTGAACATCAACCGTTCGTTCAAGCAGTACGGCTGGTGTACGCGCATCCGCGGCGTCGAGTCGGGCGGCATCATCGACAACCTGCCGGCGCATGTCTTCCCGACCGACGATGGCGGCGTGGACATGAAGTGTCCCACCGAGATCGCCATCACCGATCGCCGTTCGGCCGAACTCGACAAGATGGGCCTGATGCCGGTCGTGCACCGGAAGAACTCCGACATGGCCGCCTTCATCGGTGCGCAGTCGCTCGCGCGTCCCGAGGAGTACGACGATCCGGATGCCACGGCCAACGCCGCGCTCAGTGCGCGCCTTCCCTACATGTTCGCCTGCTCGCGCTTCGCGCATTACCTGAAGTGCATCGTGCGGGACAAGATCGGATCGTTCAGCACGCGTGAGCAGATGGAGAACTGGCTGACCAGCTGGATCCTCAACTACGTCGACGGCGATCCCGTGAACTCCAGCGAGGAAACCAAGGCGCGCAAGCCGCTCGCCGCGGCCCAGGTGGTCGTGGAGGAAGTGGAGGGCAACCCGGGTTACTACACCTCGAAGTTCTACCTCAAGCCGCATTACCAGCTGGAAGGCCTGACCGTATCGCTGCGTCTGGTCGCCCGCCTGCCTTCCGGCAAGGCCGCCTGATTCCACATTCCTTTGAGGAAAGCGTTCCATGGCATACGACATGCACATCAAGTTCGGCCCCGGTCAGGTCTCGATCGAGGGCGCGTCCAACCACGCCAAGCACAAGGGCCAGGTGCCGATCATCGCTTGGGCGTGGGGCGCCAGCAATTCCGGAAACCTGCATACCGGCGCTGGTTATGCCTCGGGCGGCAAGGCCAACGTGCAGGACATCACGATCACGAAATTCGTCGACTCCTGCTCCAACGCGCTGCTCAACGCCTGCTGCACGGGTGCGCGCGTGGACAGCGCCACGCTGTACGTGACCAATGCCACGGGCGAACAGACCGACTTCCTCACCATCGAGTTGAGCGAGGGAGTGATGGTCACCTCGGTGTCCACGGGTGGCAGCGGCGGCGACGAGCGCCTCACCGAGAACATCACCCTGCATTTCGGCAAGTTCAAGTACTCGTTCCAGCCGCAGAACGACAAGGGCAAGGCGGAGGGCGGCACCAAGGACTTCACCTACGACATGCAACAGGTGAAGGGCCAGGCCTGATCCACCCATGGCCGAGCTGACCACCCAGGAGCGGCTCCAGCCTTCGTTGCTGGACCGCCTTCGCGACGACGAACCGCATGTGACGGAGGAAAGCCGCGAGAAGCGCGTCATGACCGCGGCGCGCCTGCGCGAGTACGTCGTGCGTGACCTGGGCTGGCTGTTCAACTGCACGCGGCACTGGTCGCCCGAAGACCTGGTGGGGCTGCCGTACGTGGAGGGCTCCGTCCTCGACTACGGCGTCCCCGATCTCACCGGTGCGGCCATCGCGGGCATGGACATCGAATCGCTGAGCCAGCGCCTGCGCGCCGCGATCGTCGCCTTCGAGCCACGGCTCGACCCGGCCACGCTGCATGTCGACGTGAAGGCGGACACGATGCGGATGGACCGCCTGACGCTGTCCTTCCGGATCGAGTCGACGATGTGGGCGCAACCGTTGCCCCTGAATCTCTACCTGAAGACCGAGGTCGATCTGGAAACCGCACGCTTCAGCGTTTTCGACGGCCTCGGCTGAGCATCATGGACCCCCGACTGCTTCGCTACTACAGCCAGGAACTCCAGCACGTCCGCGAGACCGGCGCGGAGTTCGCGAGCGCCTATCCGAAGATCGCCGGCCGCCTGGGCATGGAGGGCATGGAGTGCGCGGACCCCTATGTCGAGCGTTTGCTGGAAGGCTTCGCGTTCATGGCCGCGCGCGTGCAGATGAAGCTGGACGCACAGCATCCCGTGTTCACCCAGCACCTGCTGCGCATGCTTTACCCGCATTATCTCGCTCCGGTCCCCTCCATGACCGTGGTGGAGATGACGCCTGACAGCGCGGAGAGCCTTCCGGTGGACGGACACCTCGTCCCGCGTGGCAGCGCGTTGCGCAGCCAGATCGGTTTCGGCGAACGGACCGCCTGCGAATACCGCACCGCTCACGCCGTCACCTTGCTGCCGCTGGAGCTTCGCGAAGCGCGTTACCTGGCGAGCCCGGCCGCGATCGCGGCCGTGGGGGTGTCGCCCCCCGCAGGCACATCTCCCCGCGCCGCTTTGCGACTGCGCTTCAAACTCGGTGCAGGCGCGCGACTGGATGCGCTGTCGTTCGACGAGTTGCCCCTGTTCTTCGCCGGCGGCGGGGACCTGCCCGGGCTTCTCTATGAGCAGGTGCTGGGCAACGGCCTGGGTTTCTCCGTCATCGCCGGCGATACGAACCGCTTCGTCGAGCAGGTGCGCATCGAGGCACGCGGCTTCGCGGACGACGAAGCCTTGCTGCCGGTCTCCGATCGTTCGTTCAGCGGCTATCGCTTGTTGCAGGAATACTTCGCCTGTCCGCAACGCTTCCAATTCGCGGCGTTCACCGGCCTGCACCGCGTGCTGCAACAATCGTCGGCGAGTGAGTTCGATATCGTCGTGTGGCTGGATCGCTCGGTGCCACGGCTGGACAACGCGGTCGATGCGTCGTACCTGCGCCTGTTCTGTACGCCGGCGATCAATCTGTTCCCCCGACGCGCCGATCGCATCCATCTTCGCGACGGCGCTGCCGAGTACCACGTACTGGCGGATCGGGCGCGCCCCATGGATTTCGAGGTCGTCGAGATCGACGAGGTCCAGGGTTTCGGCGACAGCCAGGAGCCGGAGCAGAGCTTCCACCCCTTCTACGGCGGGCAGGATCGCACGTGGCACGATCCCGCGGCCGCGTTCTACACGCTGCGCCGCGAGCCGCGTCTTGCCTCCACGCGGCAACGTCGTGACGGCCCGAGGTCGAGCTATACGGGCGGCGAAGTGTTCCTCTCCCTGGTCGACGGACGCGAGGCGCCTTATGCCAGCAGCCTGCGCCAGGTCGGCCTGCGACTGCTTTGCAGCAATCGCGACCTGCCGCTGCACATGCCGGTGGGGAAGGGCCGCACGGATTTCCTGCTCGACAGCGATGCCCCGGTACGCAGCGTGCGCTGCCTCGCCGGACCCACACGCCCCCGGCCCGCGATCGCGGAAGGGCAGGCGGCCTGGAAGCTCATCAGCCACCTGCAGCTCAATTACCTGTCACTGCTGGAGCACGAGCAGGGGGCGGTGGCACTGCGCGAGATGCTTTCGCTTTACAGCGACGAGAACGATGCGGCATCGCGTCGCCTCGTCGAAGGCGTGCGTGACGTGCGTTCCGCGCCGATCGTCCGCCGCCTGCCGATCGCCGGTCCGGTCACGTACGGACGCGGCCTGGAGATTCGGCTCACCTGCGAGGAACGCGCCTTCGAAGGCACCGGCACCTTCCTGTTCGGCTCCGTTATGCAGCACTTCTTCTCGCGGTACGTCTCGCTGAACTCGTTCACCGAAACCGTACTGCATACCCTGGAACGCAACGAGGTAGCCCGGTGGACGGCTCGATCCGGCACGCGCCCGATCCTGTAGCGCTGCTCGAAGCGATACGCGCCGAACCGGGTTCCTTCGACTGGTTCGATGCGTTGCGTCGTATCGAGTGCGTATACGACGATCGCCCCAGGCTTGGTCATTCGATCCGGCCGGCGGACGATCCCGTGCGCCTGGCGCACACGCCTTCACTCGCCTTCCCTCCGCGCAGCATCGATCGCGTGGAAACAGAAGGCGGGAAGCCGCGCGTCCATAGCCTGATGCTCGGGTTGTGGGGACCGAACGGCGGTTTGCCCTTGCATCTCACCGAATACGTGTTAGAGCGCGAGCGCACGGCGCGGGACCGCACGTTCACGGCATTCGCGGACGTGTTCCACCACCGGATGCTGAGCTTCTTCTATCGCGCCTGGGCCGACGCACAACCCACCGTGCAGATGGACCGCCCCGCCGAGGACGCCTTTGCCGGTTTCCTCGGCGCATTGTCGGGCATCGGCATTCCCGCACTGACGGAACGTGATGCGTTGCCTGACCGTTTCCGCCGGTACATGGCAGGGCGCGTCCTGTCCCAGGCGAGGAATGCCGAAGGTCTTGTCGCCTTCCTCGGCGCCTTCTTCGCCGTGCCCGTAAGAATCGAGGAATTCGCGGTGGCCTGGCTCGTCCTCCCGGAGGACGGGCGTCTGCGCATGGGTGGCGGCATGGCGACGCTGGGTACCGCGACGGTGCTGGGTACAGCCGTGCGCGATGCGCAGCATCGGTTCCGGATTCGCATCGGCCCGGTAGGCCTGTCCGACTACCGTCGCTTCCAGCCGGGCGGCGAGGCACTGCGTGAACTCGTCGCCGCGGTCCGCTTCTACGCGGGCGACGAGAAGGACTGGGACGTCCAGGTGATCCTCCGCCGCGACGAGGTGCCCCTCACGCACATGGGTCGCTCGGGACGGCTCGGCCTGTCGTCCTGGATGGGCCGCTTCCCCGGCCCCGGCGATGCCGACGACCTCGTGCTGCAACCCCTTTCCCCATCGAATCGCCCAAGGATGCCGTCGTGACCGACATCAGCCGCGCCGCCCTGTTCGGCAAGCTCAACGCCATCGCCTACAAGGCGATCGAAGGCGCCACCGTGGCGTGCCGCCTGCGTGGCCACCGCGAGGTGGAACTCGTGCACTGGTTGGAGCAGATCCTCGGTCTGGCGGACTCGGACCTGCACCGCATCGTCCGCCACGCGGGAATCGAGCCCTCGCGTCTCGCCCGCGACATCACCGACACGCTCGAGCGCCTGCCCGGCGGCGCCTCCTCGGTGAGCGACCTGTCGGCGGATATCGAGGAAGCCGTCGAGCGCGCCTGGGTGTATGCGACCTTGCGTTTCGGTGAAGCACACGTGCGCACGGGCTACCTGATCGCCGCCATCGCGCGAACGCGACGCTTGCGGCATGTGCTGACCGGTATCTCGACCGAGTTCGAAAAGCTGCGCGCCGAGGCCCTTATCGACGACCTGCCGCGCATCGTCGCCGGCTCGCCGGAGGATCGCCTCGGCGCCAACGACGGGTTCCGCATCGATGGGCGGCCAGGCGGTGATGCCGGCGAGCCGGCCCCGGCCCCGCTCGGCAAACGGGAGGGCTTGCAGCGTTACACGATCGACCTCACCGAGCAGGCGCGTACCGGCAAGATCGACCCCGTCGTCGGCCGCGAGGAGGAGATCCGTCAGGTCGTCGACATTCTCATGCGCCGGCGGCAGAACAATCCCATGCTGGTCGGTGAAGCCGGCGTCGGCAAGACAGCCGTCGTCGAAGGCTTCGCACGGCGCATCGCCGAAGGCGACGTGCCACCCGCGCTTCGCGAGGTGGAATTGCGCGTGCTCGATGTCGGCCTGCTGCAAGCCGGCGCGAGCATGAAGGGCGAATTCGAGAGCCGGCTGCGCCAGGTGATCGACGAGGTGAACGCCTCGGAGCGCCCCATCATCCTGTTCATCGACGAAGCGCACACCCTGGTAGGCGCGGGTGGCGCGGCGGGCACGGGCGACGCCGCCAACCTGCTGAAGCCCGCGCTCGCCCGCGGCAACTTGCGCACGATCGGCGCCACCACCTGGGCCGAATACAAGAAGCACATCGAAAAGGACCCCGCGCTGACCCGGCGTTTCCAGACGGTGCACGTCGGCGAGCCGGACGAAGCGCGCGGCGTGCTCATGTTGCGCACCGTGGCGGGCGTGATGGAGGCACACCATGGCGTGCAGGTGCTCGACGAGGCGATCGAGGCGGCGGTGAAACTCTCGCATCGCTACATCCCGGCGCGGCAGCTGCCCGACAAGGCCGTGAGCCTCCTGGACACGGCATGCGCGCGGGTCGCCGTGAGCCAGCATGCCATTCCGGCGGCGGTGGATGACTCCCGCAAGCGCATCCAGGCGCTCGAAACGGAGCTGGCCATCATCGTGCGTGAAAAGACGGTGGGGATCGACGTGGCCGACCGCGAGTCCGCCGTCACGGCGAAGCTGTCCGACGAGCGCATGCGCCTGGATGTCCTCGAAACTGATTGGGCGGAGGAGAAGCAACTCGTCGGTCGGGTGCTCACCCTGCGTGCCCGGCTGCGCGAGGATGGCGCGCTCGATGAGTCCGGCCGGGTGGCCGCGCTGGACGAACTGCGTCTCCTGCAAGCCAGCCTGGCCGAACGGCAAGGCGAGACGCCGCTGGTCCTGCCCAGCGTGGACCAGCAGGCGGTGGCTACCGTGATCGCCGACTGGACCGGCATTCCCGTCGGCCGCATGTTGCGCAGCGAACTGGAAACGGTGATGAACCTCGGCAGCCTCATGGCGCGTAGGGTCATCGGCCAGGACCACGCGATGGAAACGATCGCCCGGCGCATCCAGACGTCTCGCGCGGGCCTTGACAATCCCGATAAACCGATCGGCGTCTTCCTGCTCGCGGGCACCTCCGGCGTGGGCAAGACGGAGACGGCGCTGGCGCTGGCCGAGACCCTGTATGGCGGTGAGCACAACCTCATCACCATCAACATGAGCGAGTTCCAGGAGGCGCACACGGTCTCCACGCTGAAGGGGGCGCCGCCGGGCTACGTGGGCTATGGCGAAGGCGGGGTGCTGACCGAGGCCGTGCGCCGCAAGCCTTATTCGGTGGTGCTGCTCGACGAAGTGGAGAAGGCCCATCCCGATGTGCACGAGATCTTCTTCCAGGTCTTCGACAAGGGGGTGATGGAGGACGGGGAAGGGCGGACCATCGACTTCCGCAACACCCTGATCATCCTGACCAGCAACGTCGGTACCGATACGATCGCAAGGCTGTGCGGCCGCGAGGGCCGCGTACCCGATCCGGAGGAAATGACGAGCGCGCTGCGGGCGCCCCTGCTCGATGTGTTTCCGCCGGCCCTGCTTGGGCGCCTCGTGACCATTCCCTATTACCCCTTGAGCGCGTCCATGCTGGAACGCATCGTCCGCCTGCAACTGGAGCGCATCAAGCAGCGCGTGCAGTCGCGCTATCGCGTGCCCTTCGCGTACGACGACGAGGTGGTCGGCAGGGTCGTCTCGCGCTGTACCGAGGGCGAATCCGGCGGCCGCATGATCGACGCCATCCTGACCAACACGATGCTTCCCGATGTCAGTCGCGCCTTCCTCGAACGAACGATGCGAGGCGAAGTGGTGAAGCGAGTGGAGGTGGGCGTCGCGGATGGCGGTTTCACCTACCGGTTCGAAGACGGGGCGCACTGATATGACGATATCGCTGACATTGACGCCCGAGGCCTACTCGCGCTTCCTGGTCGCTTTCCGGCAGGCGAATTTCGCGAACGTTCCGGCCGGGTCGGAGATCGACGTCTCGTATGTCGACGACGAGGGGCTGGGCCACTCGTATTTCTATCACACGCCGAATTTCGAATTGTTCGCGTACAGCCACGGAAATGGCTCGCGCATCGTGCTCACCGACTACAACTACAAGGAAAAGGACCTGGTCGGAAAGGCCGGGCGCGACGATTTCAAGCACGCGCTGGCACGTGGCGCTGGTGGCGGAACACAGATGAATCCGGACCTTGCGAAGGTGGTGGCGCTGACCTCCGAGGCGGCCCGGTCGCGGCTGGTCGAGAAGATCATGCGCGGCGTGGTCGGCAACCGCCAGATGGCCGATCTTCCCGCGCTCAAGAAGGTGTTCAACGACTACAGCAAGGTCGCGACATTCTGCCGGTACCGGTTGGCGTCGAACAGTTACTCGCCCACGTGGCGACCCATCGATGCCAGCGACTACTTGCGCTACTACACGCACAAGGATTTCAGCGGCGATCGCCAGAAAATGTTGAACAACATCTACACGCTGTAGTTGGGGACGTACTCATGGCCAACGGAAATCATGTCTTCAACGACTTCGAGAGCTGCATCGTCTCGTGCTTCGTCCTGCTCCTCGAGCAGTACAAACTGGAGCGTCACTTCAACGCGTTGAATGGAAGCGGGGGTGACATGGCGGAAGGGCGCCGTGTCATGAACTCGAAGTTCGCCGCCTCGTATCCCTTGCTGCTGGAGATAAGGGCGCATCCGCGCATGAGGGAACGAAGCTGGATACAGGATGACGAGCGCGTGGAGGCGAACGACCACAATTCGATCGAGTTCGGCAAGAAGGCGAAGGATTTCAAGGACGTTTTCTATAAGTGGGTTTGCGGCGTGCCCGCCGACCCCATGATGGCCTGGCGCGACATGGTGAACGCGGGCCAGGACCCGGCGGCGCGCAAGGGGTTCATCGAGGGAAGCTCGCTGGCGCAGGCGCCGAAGAGCGGCGATGCGCGAAAGGAACTGTGCAGGCAGGTGGAACTGTTCATCCGTGGCGACCTCACGCGGCTGGTGGCGAAGTGGCTCGTCGCGATCAGGCAGGACCTCTCGACCGCGGGGGCGGTGGAGTATGCCGGCGACGAGACCGCCTGGCGGAATGTCCTGCGACGCGGGCTCGCCGGCTGGTCCGCCGAACCGTCGGCTCGTTGACCCGGCCATGGCGCATGCCATCACCCTTTCGTCCCGCATGGGAGATGCCCTTTTGTTCGCCAACATGACGGCGAAGGAAGAGCTCGGTCGGTTGTTCGACCTGCGCATCGAAGCGATCAGCAAGAACGCGCAGGCCGACCTGCGTGCACTCCTGGGTACGCCGATGACCGTGAAGATGGTCACGCCGCAAGGCGTCGTCCGCTACTTCAACGGCATCGTCGCCGAGGCGGAGCAGGGCGCCTTCATCAGCATCCAGAACGTTCGCTATGCGGTCTATGCGTTCCGCGTCGTGCCGACGCCCTGGCTTCTCCGGCAAACGTCCGATTGCCGCATCTACAAGGGCAAGACGGTGCCGCAGATCGCGCGCGAGGTTCTCGCGGAGTTCGGGTACGGCGACGTGCGGCTCGCCCTGGGCGCGAGCTATACGGCTCGCGAATACTGCGTGCAGTACCGCGAGAGCTACTTCGATTTCATCAGCCGGTTGATGGAACAGGAAGGCATCTATTACTTCTTCACCCACGCATCGTCCAGCCACACGATGGTGCTCGCCGACGCGCTGGGCGCTCATGCGCCTCGACCGGGGTTCGAGACGCTTCCGTATGCGCCTCCCACCGAGCGCGGCCATCGGATGAAGGCATCGGTCAGTGACTGGCACGTCGCCCGCAGCGTGAATCCCACGCGCGTACGTATGGACGACTATGACTACCAGAGACCCAGGGCCTCGCTGCTTGCGAACGAGCCGGTGACGGACGGACCCGATATCCATGCCGTGCCGGGGCTGGAAATCTACGATTACCCATACGGGTCGGTGGGCCATGCCCAGCAGATGGCGGACGGCCAGCGTTTCGCCAGGGTCCGTGTCGATGCGCTCAACGTGGCCGACGCGATCAGCGAAGGGTCCACGGACGCGGTCGGCCTGGCGACCGGGGATCTCTTCACCCTGAAGGACTTCCCGCTGGCGGATGCGAACCAGGAATACCTGGTGATCGGTTCGACGACGCGCATGGTCGAAGTGGATTACCAGGCGGGCGGCGTGGAGCCGGATGCCGACGAGGCGCCCTTCGCCTGTCGCTTCCGTGCCATCCGTAGCCGGCAGCCTTTCCGTTCGGCACAGGTCACCCCGCGTCCGTCCATCGCGGGCGTGCAGACGGCCGTCGTTTACGGTCAGGCCGATGAAGACATCCAGGTGGATTCACTCGGACGCGTGCAGGTGACCTTCTTCTGGAATACGCCGGGCAAGCCGAAGTCCGACCAGTCCTGCCCCGTGCGTATCGGTTCGTCGTGGGCTGGCAAGCGCTGGGGCGCGCAGTTCGTTCCGCGCGTGGGGCAAGAGGTAGTGGTGGCCTTTCTCGATGGCGACCCGGACCGGCCACTGATCATCGGCAGCGTCTACAACCAGGACCACCAGCCGCCGTATCCGTTGCCGGAGCAGAAGACCCGCAGCGGTGTCGTCAGCCGCAGCCTGATGGGCTCGGCGGGCGAGGCGAACGAGATTCGCTTCGAAGACCGCAAGGGCGCGGAAGAACTGTTGCTGCACGCCCAGCGAGACCTCCGCCACGAGGCGGAGAACGATCACATCAGCACGATCGACCGCGATGAAACGACCGCGATCAAGCGCGATCGCAGCCACGACATCGGTCGTGACGACAGCCTGCGCGTGGGCCGTCGCTTGCGTATCGAAGCCGGGGAGGAGATCGAACTCGTCACCGGCATCGCCCGGATCGTGCTGAGGCGGACCGGCGAAATCGAGATCGCCGGCACGACGTTGCGCCTGACCGGCACCGGCGCGTTGAACCTCACGGCTGGAGGCGCGGCGTCGATCACGTCGGGGGCGGCGGTATCGCTGACCGCGGGTGCCACGGTGACGGTGAACGCCACCGCCGCCATCGCAGTCACCGCGGGCGCGGCCTTGATGCTTTCTTCCACCGCTGGACCGGCCGTGCTCAAGGGCACGCCGCCATTGCTGCTATGACCACGACAACGACCAGTATCACCAGGGCCGCCACGGACATGGGCCTGGACGCGGCCGCCATGGCGCGGTTGAGCAACGGAATGACCCCGCGGGCCGCGGTGCAGGCCTTGCTCGACGGTGACCACGCGGGCGCGGCGTTGCGCTTGCAGATGCGCCTGTTGCCGCGTGGCTACGTGGTGCCCTGGTTGTGCCAATGCGCCGCCGGCGTGGCGATCGCCGAGGAAGACCGCCCCGGGCTACATCTCGCCGAGGCGTGGTTGCGCGATCGTGACGAGGCCAACCGGCGCAAGGCGCTCGCCTATGCGGCCAGCCGCCACTACGTCGGCGCGGGCGCCTTGATCGCCGCCAGCGCGGGATGGTCCGAGGGCTTCCTGCTCGATGCCTCGGGCAAGGAAGTCGCCCCCGTCGCCGCACACCTGATGGCGGTCGTCGCCGCAGGCGCCTTGTTGACCCTTGCCGCGGCCGGCGACGACTTCGACGCGCGTTGCCGCGCCTTCGTCACATCGGCCCTCGGCCTGCTCCGATCGGAGGATTCCGTATGAACCGCTATGCCGGACCCAGCCTGGTCCTCTCCGTGCTCGGCGCACGTACCGAGGAAATCGCCGACCGGGCGTCGGTGCGCGTGGAAGGGAGCGACCTCACCATCGGTCGTGCGGAGCAGTGCGATTGGGTGCTCCATGCCCACGGTGTTTCGCGACAGCATGCGGTCGTACGCCATCTCAATGGCCTGTACTTCCTGGAGGACCGCAGCACCAACGGCATGTTGCTCAACGGCACGCCTCTTCGCGGCGGCGAGCCGGCGCTGCTTGGCGACGGCGACCTCGTCCAGATCGACACGTTCGAAGTCCTCGTCGCCATCGAGTCGCCTGTCGAGCAGGTGGCGCGAACCACGGCGCGGCGCGAAACGCGCGACATCGCGGATACCGCGCCTGCCGTTCGGCCGCCGGCGCCGGTGGTCGACGTCGCGCAGGCACCGGCACTATCCCTGATTCCGGGCGAGGGAGGCGCGACTGCGTCACTCGACCCGCTTGCATGGTTCCAGACCGTATCGCCCATGGGCCTGGACGAAGTGCGGTCGACCGTCGGTTCCCCGACACCCTGGAGCCATGTGTCGCCAATGGACGAACATCTCGTCGTGCCGCGTGTGGACCACGACGCCGTGCCCCGTCCGACGGCGGTGCTACCGGAAAACTGGGACAGGACACGGAGCCTGTTCCGCGAGCCGGTGCCGGACCCCGTGTCGACAGCCACCGAGGCGCCTGTCGCCGAGATGCCAGTCGCCGAGGTACCCGTTGCCGCGGACGCGAAGGTCGAGGCCCCGCCATCGCCCGTTTCGTCACCATCGCCATCCGGCACGACACATGCCGCTGTCGAGCCGCTCTTCCTGCTCGTCCTGGAGGGCGTGATGGATGTCCTTCGTGCGCGCGCGGAATTGAAGAACGGTTTCCGCATGCCCGCCACGCTGATCCGCCGGACGGAAAACAATCCGTTGAAGTTCGCGCCCACGGCGGGGGAAGCCATGGCCCGCCTGCTCGCGGCGCCGAACGAAGCCTTCCTCTCGGGCGAAGCGGCCATCGTCGACGCGATGGACGATATCCGCCTCCATCAGGTGGCCTTGCTTTCCGGCGTACGCGCCGCCTTCGACGACCTCATCGCCCAGTTCGACCCCGCACGTTTCGAAGACGAGGGAGGTTCGCGCCGATCGCGTTTCCTGCCCGGTGCGGGGAAAGGCGCGTGGGATCGCTACCGCGCGCATTACCAGGGCCTGGCCGCCGATCCCGATGAACGGTTTCGTCGCCTGTTCGGCGACGAGTTCGCACGGGCGTATGAAGACCAACTGGCACGCTTCAAGAGCGACGGAGCCGCACGATGACCTCGTTCAACAAGGTGGTCTGGAGCGAAGGACTGTTCCTTCGCCCGCAGCACATGCAGCAGCAGGACCGTTACACGGAGCGCTACATCGAATTGCGGGCGGCCACGCTGCGCCCGCATCCATGGGGCTTTGACGAACTGGAACTGGAGCGGGACCTGCTGGCCATCGGCAAGCTCGGTATTCGTCGCGCGCGCGGCGTCTTTCCCGACGGTACGCCGTTCTCCATGCCCGATCGCGATCCCTTGCCCCCACCGCTCGACATCGATCCGAACTGGCGCGACCAGGTCATCCATCTCACCTTGCCCTTGCGTTCGGCGACGCAGTCCGAAAGCGTGTGGCCCGACACGGCGTCGCCAGGGCAATTGGCGCGCTTCCGCGTTCGCGAGGCCGAGGTGGCCGATGCGTCGGGCAGCACGACCGGAACGGTGATGCTCGAGGTCGGCGGGCTCAGCGCGCGGCTCCTCGCTGCCAGCCAACCGCGCGAGGGCCTGGTGGACCTGCCTCTGGCGCATCTCGTCGAATGCCGCGCCGACCGCCGCGTGGTGCTCGACGACGGCTTCATTCCCAGCGCCTTGTCCTGTCGTGCCTCGGCGAGCCTGAGCCTGTTCCTCACCGAGTTGCTGGGCTTGCTGCATCAACGCGGCGAGGCGTTGGCCGCACGCGTGGCCGGCAACGATCGCACCAGTACCGCCGAGCTGTCGGATTTCCTCATGCTCCAGCTGGTCAACCGTTACCAGCCCCAACTGGCCCATCTGGCCGAGGCGCCGCTCCTGCATCCGGAAGACCTCTACCGGATGTTGCTCGGCATGGCGGGGGAACTGGCGACCTTCACCACGCCAGGCAAGCGCAGCGACGTCTTCCCGTCGTATCGCCATGAGCGTCTGCGCGAGAGTTTCGAGCCCTTGATCGATGCGTTGCGCATGAGCCTCAGCGCCGTCCTGGAGCAGACGGCGATCCCGGTACCGCTGCAACAGAGGAAGTACGGAGTATGGGTGGGCACCGTCGCGGACACGACGCTGTTCGATGGCGCAGCTTTCGTGCTCGCCGCCAAGGCCGACATCGCCGCGGCGGACATGCGCCGCCGGCTGCCCTCGCAATCGAAGATCGGCCCGGTCGAGAAGATCCGCGATCTCGTCAACCTGCAATTGCCCGGCATCGCCGTGGCGTCGATGTCCAGTGCGCCGCGCCAGATCCCGTACCACGCGGGCTACCAGTACTTCGAACTCGACAAGGCCTCGCCGATGTGGAAAACCCTGCGCACGTCCGGTGGCGTGGCGCTGCATTTCGGTAACGGTTTCGATGGGCTCGAACTCGAACTGTGGGCGGTGAGGAACTGATTCGATGACGACCGACGAGAGGCCGGGCTATCGCCCGGACGACGCGACCATCGTGCGTCCGAGTGCCGCGCGTGAACCGTCACCCGCGCCGCTACGGAGTGAACGCGAGCCAGGGTGGCAAACCGCCGCCGCGCCGCAGGAATTGCCCATGGCGGGCGGCAACCCGCTGGTGCGGGCGGCCAATCCATTGCTCCTGCTTGCCGCGCAATTGCGCAACAGCGCCGAACCACCGGACGCCGCGTTCCTGCGCGAGCGCGCCATGACTTCGATCCGCCGCTTCGACGACATGGCGGCGCGCGCCGGCGTGGACGCGCCGACAGGCGTGGCCGCGCGTTACGTCCTGTGCACGATGCTGGACGAGGCGGTGCTGGATTCGCCCTGGGGTGACCAGACCGGATGGCAGCGCCAGACCCTGCTGGTGACCTTCCATGGCGAGACCTACGGCGGCGAGAAGTTCTTCGCCATCCTCGACCGCCTCGCCCAGGACATGGTCCGCCACATCGACCTCGTCGAGATGATGTACCTGTGTCTCGCGCTCGGTTTCGGCGGGAAATACCTCGTGGAGCCCGGCGGCATGTCGCGACTCGCGGATCGCCGTGAGGATCTCTACCGGCGGATCATGGCGTATCGTTCCGCCGCTCCCGCCGAGTTGTCGCCACGATGGCGTGGCCTGGACCGGCCGCTCGTGCCGAGGCGTGGCATGCCGGTGTGGATGGCGGCGCTGGTGGCGCTATGCATCGTCGCCGGTACGTGGGTCTACCTTCACGGCCGCCTCAACGGGATCACCGATCCGGTGAGTTCGCGGCTTGCCGCCATCGGCCTGCACGGCGTGCCGCTGCCAGCGACCGGTACACCGGCCAGGCCCCCAGCCGCGAGCCTGCGTCAGTTGCTCGCCAGCGACGAGCGCAGCGGGGCGCTGGCCATCGACGAGAAGCCGGACGGCCAGGCGACGCTACGCCTCGCCGCCACGAACATGTTTCCCTCGGGCGGCGCGGACGTGGCACCGGAGCAGGCGGCCCTGCTGTCCCGTGTCGCCCGCGCGCTCGACCAGTTGCGTGGCCGCATCGTCGTCGTGGGTCATACGGATGACCAGCCGGTCCGGTCGCTTCGCTTCAAGGACAACTTCGAACTGTCGGCGGCACGCGCACGCAACGTCAGCGCCATCCTGAGCCGCGGCCTGCGCGATCCACGTCGCGTGGAATCCAGTGGCGCCGGTGCCTCGCAACCGGTCGCGACATCGCCCGACCTGCCCGCCAACCGCGCGCGTAACCGTCGCGTCGAGATCCTGTTCATGCCGGAGGCCGGATGAAGACCCTTGCCGACCTGTTCCATGCGTCCTGGATACGTGCGCTGCTCGGCATCGCCCTGTGTGCATCGTTGATCGGATTCGGTGGCCCGTATCTCGGCATCGGCGATACACAGCCACTGGCCAGCGTCACCTCGCGGGTCGTGGCGATCGCCGTGGTGGCCGCCGTATGGATCGGTGTCCTGATCGGACGTCGCCGGCTCGCTGCCCGTCGCAGCGAGCAGCTCGACGCGGAACTCTCCTCGCAACCCGACGGGGCGCGTGCGGATTCCGACGCGCGCGCGCGTGCCGAGCGTGAAGCCTTGCGCCACCGCTTCGCCGAAGCCATGGCCGTGCTGCGCAAGCGTCGCGATGGCGGTGGCGACCTGCGGGAACTGCCGTGGTACCTGCTCATCGGCGCGCCGGGCTCGGGCAAGAGCACCCTGCTCGAGCACTCGGGCTTCGAGTTCCCATTGCTCGGCGGCATGGGCCAGCGTTCACTGGGAGGCGTTGGTGGCACGCGCGATTGCGATTGGTGGTTCACCGATCGCGCGGTGTTCCTCGACACCGCGGGCCGCTATACGACGCAGGACTCCGATCCGCATGCCGATGCCTCGGCGTGGACGGGCTTCCTCGGCCTCTTGAAGCGTCATCGCCGGCGTCGACCGGTGAACGGCATCCTGCTCACGATGAGCGTCGCCGACATCCTGACCATGACGGATGCCGAGCGGCAGGAGCATGCGCAAAGGCTGCGCGGACGTCTCGACGAGATCGGCACCCAGCTCGCCGTCGTGGTGCCGGTGTACATGATGTTCACCAAGTGCGATCTCGTGGCGGGCTTCATGGAGTTCTTCGATGCGCTCGACCCGGCAGGGCGCGCCCAGGTATGGGGCACGACCTTCACCGCCGCGCAAAGCGTGCAGGGTGGCGCGCCGGCGTTGCTGGGTGCGGAATTCGACGTCTTGCTGGAGCGGATCGACGAGCGCGTGATCGAGCGGATGCACGCCGAGCGCGACGTGCGCAGGCGGGCACGGATACTGTCCTTTCCGCAGCAGTTGCGCGCATTCCGCGAAGCGGCCTTGCCGCTGGTCTCGACGGTCTTCGGCAGCCATGCCTATGGACGGCCGCCGCTCTTGCGCGGTGTGTACCTCACGTCGGGCACGCAGGAAGGCACACCGATCGATCGCGTGCTCTCGGCGGTCGGACGTTCCTTCGGTATGCACGCCGCCACGCCGGTATCCGTCCGCGCGCAGAGGCGCACGTACTTCACCGAGCGGTTGTTGAAGGAAACGATCCTGCCGGAGGCGGGCTTCGTCGGTGCCGACCCGGTCGCATGGCGTCGGCGTCGCCTGGCCGAGGCGGCGGCGATCGGTGGCATCGGTGTGCTGGGCGCCGTTCTCGTGGTCGGCATGGCGACGAGTTTTGGCCGTAACGCCGATTACGTCGCGCGTGTCGACCAGGCCTTGCACGACTTCCCCGGCGATGACGTGGGTACGAAGCCGGCATCGTTGCGCCAGTACTACGCGCAGGCGTTGCAGCGCCTCGACACGCTGGAGCGTGCCGAGCAGGTGGCGGGGCAGGTGCGCGATCGGACGCCATGGTCCATGCGCTTCGGACTGTTCCAGGGTGACGCGGTTTTCGATGAAGTACGAGGAGCGCATGAGCGCGAGTTCCAGGCCAGCGTCGTTCCGGGACTCGCGTTGCAGTTCCGTGACGATTTGCGTGGCCTTGCCGGCGACCCGCAACAGCTCTACTACGTACTCAAGGGTTACCTCATGCTCGGCGATACCAGCCATCGCGATAGCGACCAGCTCGTTCTGCTGGCCGGCGAGCGATGGCGCGAGGTGTTTCCCGATGAGGACAGCCTCGTGCAGGCTTTGGAAGGCCATTTCCGCATCCTCTTCGATGGGCACGACAAGATGCGGGCCTTGCCGCTCGATCACTCCCTGGTCGAAGCGGCCCGCGCCACGTTGCGCGCGGCGGACCTGGCGACGCTGGTTTACGGGGGAGTGAAAATCGACGGCGCGTCGCGTCGCGATGCGCCGGTGCGGCTGGATCGCATCCTGGGGCTGCGTGGCGATGTATTCCGCCGTCGCAGCGGCGCGCCGCTGTCCAGGCCGTTACCGGCGTTGTTCACGCGGCCGGTGTTCACCGCGATGGTGCAGGCGGCACCTGCCTCGGGTGGCGGCCCGGGTGGCGGGATCGCCAGCGCGGTGGATCGCTTCGTCGCCGACGGCTGGGTGTTCGGCGCCACGGCGGCGGACCCCTTGCGGCGCGTGTCGCTCGTCGCCCAGGTGCGCGCGCTTTATGTGGCCGACTATATCCGTGCGTGGGATGACCTGCTCGGTGATCTCGAGCTGCAACCCGTGAGCAACGTGCAGGAAGCCAGCGGCGTGGCCGCAAGACTGGCTGGCCCGGGTTCGCCGCTGAAGGCGCTGCTGGCGCTCGTGCGCGACAACACGGGCGGTACGGACGATGGCGCGTCCGCGCCGATCGTCGAACACTTCGCCGCGCTCAACCAGTTGACCGATGGCGCGGTCGGCGCGACCCCACTGGACCATACCCTCGGCACGCTCGACCAACTGAGCAAGACCCTGCTGAGCCTGAATCCGGCCGCGGATGCGATCGGCCGTCCCGATCCCACGCTCGCCGCCGCGCGGCTCGAAGCGGCGCAGTTGCCTCCGCCGCTATCCGGATGGGTGGGCAGCCTCGTGGGCAGCAGCCAGTCCCTGGTAAGCAAGGGTGCCAGCGGCGCGTTGGCCGATGGCTTCCGCGAAGCCGCCGGTGCCGATTGCACACGCTTCGTGCAGGGGCGCTACCCCTTCGCCGCGACGCGTGGCAACGATATACCTCTGCAGGACTTCGCCGCCTTGTTCGGCAACGGTGGCCGCTTCGACACGTTCTTCCGGCAGACCTTGTCGCGCGTCGTGGACAGCGGCGGGTCGTCATGGACCTTCCGTGATGCCGACAGCGCGAAGGCTGGAGCCGGGGTGCTCGCCGAGGCGCAGCTGGCGGACACGATCCGGCAAGTGTATTTCCGCGATGGGCCGCAACCGCAGGTCGGTTTTACCGTTTCGATCGCGACGCCACCGGTCGGCATCGATCGGCTGACGATCGAAGTGGATGGCCAGACCTACGAGTACAAGGCCGGCCAAGCGCCGGTGTCCGTCGCGATGCAATGGCCCGGTCCGAAGCCCGGCCTGACACGCATCAGCGCCTGGGACACGTCCGGCAAGCCGCTCCCGGTGCTGGAGTATCCGGGCGAATGGGGCTTGTTCCATGCGCTCGACGCGGCGTCCCTGCAACGGCGCACGGAGACCCGGTTCGGCGCGGACTTCGGCTTCGGCGCGACACATGCGAACGTGGACATCGAGGCGGCGAGCTTGCATAACCCGTTCGGCGATAGCAGCGTGCGTCGTTTCAGGTGCCCCGCATGAGCGCGGGAATCGGCAACGAGGTCTGTGGGTTCCACGGCAAGCTTCCGCTGCTCGGCGACTTCGTCCAGCGTCGACTTCCGCCGGAATTCGTCGAACCTTGGGACCGGGCATGCCGCGAGGCGATGGCCGGCCTCGCCGGCAACCTGGGCGAGAGTGGGCGGAAACGCTGCCTGGCGACACCGGTATGGCGCTTCGCACTCGCGACGCATGTATGCGGGCCGAACTCCTGGGTGGGCGCCGTCGCCCTCTCGTCGGATCGGGTCGGCCGCATCTTCCCCCTGGTGCTTGCGGCATCGGTCGCGCCGACGGCGAACGGATGGCCTCGATGGCCGGTGCCGGCATGGTTCGACGCGGCCGAGGCGGCCGTGAGCGAAGGCCGGGAGGGCGGATCGTTGACGGATTTCGAGCATGCGGCTCGCGCGCTCGCCCATCCGGCATGCATGGCTTCCCCCTGTCTCTTATACACATCT